>JBFFJV010000264.1:0-3956 GCA_041555695.1 Thiohalomonadaceae bacterium
CCCTGCTGGCGGCATCGGCCTCCTATGCGGCGGAGCCTCAGCGGTTGCGACTACACGGCTCAAACACCGTTGGTGCACAACTCGGCCCTGAGCTGGTAAAGGGGTGGTTGCAGCAAAATGGTTATCAGGATATTCGTGCTGAGGTGGTCGCTGCACAACAGCAGGCCATAACCGCCGTGTCCCCCGGTGGTGAAACGCTGGTGGTGGATATTGCCGCCCACGGATCCAGTACCGGTTTCAAGGCGCTGGCAGCGGGCGAGGCCGATATCGCCATGTCATCACGTCCGATTAAAGAAAAGGAGCTGCAGCAGCTAATTGCACTGGGTCAGATGAACGGGCCGCAAAGCGAGTTTGTGGTGGGGCTGGACGGCATCGCCGTGGTGGTGCATCGCGACAATCCGCTGCAGCGGATCGACAAGGGGGTGTTGCGGCAGATATTTTCCGGACAGATCACCAACTGGTCGCAACTGGGAGGGGACTCCGGTCCTATACAGGTCTACGCCCGCGACCATAACTCCGGTACCTATGACACTTTTAAATCCCTGGTATTGTGCAAGAAGCATCCCCTTGTTGAGAGTGCGAAGCGTTTTGAATCTAATGCGGATCTCTCTGATGCGGTGGCACTAGATCGTAATGGTATAGGCTTTGTCGGTTTGCCCTATATCCGCCAGGCCAGGGTGCTGGCGGTGGCAGATGACATTCCGCTGGCAATCACGCCGAACCGTTTTACTGTTGCCACCGAGGATTACGCCCTGGCACGTCGCCTCTTCTTCTATGTGCCACAGCAGGCGAAACCGCTGGCCCGTTCGCTGGCAAACTACGCGCTGACAATGGCCGCTCAGCGGGTGGTGGCACAGAGTGGCTTTGTGTCGCAAGAGATCATCAGTGGCACACTCAACGTAGGAGTAGCGCATACGGAGTACTACAGCCTGGTGAAGGACGCCAAGCGTCTTTCGGTTAACTTCCGCTTTCACCCCGGCTCGGCCCACCTCGATAACAAGGCGCGGGCCGATATCCAGCGGCTAGTTGAATATATGGCGCGACAGGATAACCGTAAGCGCGAACTAATCCTGGTCGGATTCTCCGATAGCAACGAAGCGATCCCAATGAAGAGTCTCGGCCTCTCGGTGCAGCGTGCAGACAGCATCGCCGACGTGCTACTTCGGCAGGGTGTCGTACCGCGAAAGGTGAGGGGTTACGGCCCGGCGGTGACGGTGGCGTCGAATGAAAATGCGCATGGACGGGAGAAGAATCGGCGGGTGGAGGTTTGGGTTAGGTAGGGGGGAGTGATAACGTTATTTGGTGTTGTATGACTGATGTGCGACCAAAGCAGAAATTAGTGATTAGATAAAATATAGTCTGCTGTGCTTCATGTAGAAAACATTCGACAGTAATGATGACCTGCGTGAGAATCTCCAGAAAAAAAGTCAATTTCAGTTCCCCTTGCCTGCTCAGTCCACCAACATTTTGGTTATCTCTCACCGGCTCATCTGGCGCTGAAGAAAATAGTCGCGTACGTAATTAGAGTTACCCTCTGCGTACATGTTATTCCAGACATTCATAAGCTGGACATGGAGTTGCTCACCCTCAAGCTGGATCAATATGTATTTCGCCAAAAACTCAAAGTTCCACTCGGCGAAGGCTGGCATGCGGCCTTTCGATACAACTGAGGGTTCTAACAAGTAGAACTCCATTATACCCCAGCGCAGTTCTTAGGCTGACACGCCCCCCAAGCCTGGATGCGCCATTGTGTGCCTACCTTCGTTATCACCAGCTTTGGTACACCGAGGGTATTTTTATCAGGATTCAGCCAAATACCTACATATTCACTGGACGATTCTAAAGGCTTTCCAGGCTCGTCTATCTTGGTCGAGACCTTGCGCTCACGCTCAATCGATGAGGCTGTATTACTTGTAGTGCTGTTATTTATATCTAAGTCTTGTTGAGGAGTAACGTTACGATTACCCTCATTATTTTTTAACCCCCCCCCTTCGTTCTCCCACTCCTCATCAAATTTCACAACATTTATGTCTGGACGTAATTTTCTTAGCTCTTCTATGCCACGCCTTGTAATGTTTGTGCAGCCTCCAAGCCTTAGACTCTTAAGTTTAGGCATTATTTCCAGGTAACGCAGCCCTTCATCTGTGACGCCAACGCAACCACGGAGGTCAATGGTATTTATACTTTTCGATCTTGCAAGATAGCGCATCCCTGCATCTGTAATTTATGGGCAGGCAGCCAACCCAATAACACGCAGCCTCCGCATACCGGCAATATAGATCATTCCCTCATCGGTTATTTTGCCACAGTCACTCAGCACAAGTGACCCAAGCTTCGGTAATTTCATCTCCCATAGAATCTTTAGACCGGCATCGGTTATTTTAGCCTCATAAGATCTACGTCCTGACTAAAAGTCTAATGCACTAAGATTTTTAAACCTTTTGAGTTTTATGAGATCGTCATCCGCTATAGAGCGCACACTCAAGTTCTTTAATGTGCTGCCTCTTTTTTCAAGGTCAGTTGATTCGCGAATGAAGCGTGACTGTTTGTCTTGATACTCCTCGTTATATTCGCGGGCTTGTTCGACGACAGTCACATGCACCACAAGTGTCGCTATTGCTCACGCCCATAACAGCCCGTCCCAGGCCTTGTATTTTCTTTTTCCAACAACCAACCCAAGAATGGCGCCAAGAGCAAACGCTGGAAAAACCAAAGACGAACACACCAAAAATTGCGTCTTCGTTACGTGGATTAATGCTTAGAGACCAAGCATCCCCAAAGACAACCCCTGCACTACCAAATATCAATGCCCCCAGTACCACATTTGAGTTCAGGCTCCCCTCTGTAGCATCGAACTTTTTCCATGCCATACAACCTGCAACAAGTGCAACAGCAATCGAAGCGATATAGCTTATCCCAACACCAAAAATCGGAAATGGCAGAATTATCGAAACTACCGCACCAATAGGCCAGAAAATAAATAGGCTAGCAACCCTCACTACCGAGAGCACAATCACTAGCCGAAGTAACATATTCATGTCCTTATATCCTTATCAACTATAATCGATTCTTTCTGAGTCAATTTGACTAGAAAAACCATCTGGTTAACACTCATGCGCGCGGGGGCGGTTTACTCCAAAGGTAGTCTCTGTTTTAAATTCTTAGCGAATGCTTATCTACCGGAGCGGAAAACTTCCAGATAAGCAGGTGACAGTAGTCTTGCCATGCGAGGCTTAGCAGTTTGGTGGGGTATCTGTCATTGTCGTTGAAACAGATATAGGTCGCTATGACCAGGACTTTCCTGCCCATACCGAACACCCCTGAAGAGGTTAATCGTTTGAATTCTGAGTTTATCCCCCTCCATCTGGATTAGCATGTAATTTGCAGCTAATCCATTGTCCCATTTGGCAAAGGCATGCGTATAGTCTCTCGACGTAATTGTGGGAGCAAACTAACGTAGATTGGCCCATCCCCAGTAGCACTCATTAGGGTTACAGTTCTCCCATGCCTGGATGTTGTAATAATCGTCATGCGATGTAATTATCAATTTTATTAAACCGTGCTTTGTTTGATCTGGGTTAATCCATACGCCCTCATAATGAGAACGTGGAACTCCAGCTTGTGCCGGCAGCCACGTCAGGACGGCTATAATGGTTCCAACAATTACGCCAAACTGAATTCGCATCGTCTTATTCCTTTCCTTCCTTACTCATATGCATTCATCCACACTTTGGATAAATCTATAATGCAAGAATGCCTACGTCTTTACTCTTTGTGAAATACCAACCACCGTCGACAGAGGGGTGTGAGCCCTTACCAAAATCAGAAGCGCTCAAAACTGGAGAGTTTCAGCCCTTTAACTCCCGCTGAGGGGAGGCAGCAGGTGTATGCAACCGGCATCATCCTGATGCAGATGTAGCAGTTCGCCATTCTTCAGGCGCGGGAGTTGCTGACGC
>JBFFJV010000265.1:0-3948 GCA_041555695.1 Thiohalomonadaceae bacterium
GGCCGGGGCGATCCTGCCCGGCGACGGTTACCAGAATGATCTCTTTCATAATCGTAAGGGGAGTTGGGTTGCCTGTGATGGGCGGCATTCTACCGCAGTTCGCCGTCGGGTAATAACGGGGGTTTATCCTCACATTAAGCAATGAAATTGCTCTTCCCCGCCCACTGGTTTCCAATGGGCGTATATAAAAATCTAACTAAGGAGTCACCATGTCACTCATTCGCCCCTTTGCAGGCCTGCGTCCCGCCCCCGGCCGTGCCGCCGATGTTGCCGCCCCGCCCTATGATGTGCTCAACAGCGCCGAGGCACGGGTGCGCGCCGAGGGGCGTCCCTACAGCTTCCTGCATATCTCCAAGCCGGAGATCGACCTGCCCGAGGGAACCGACCCGTTCGATGCCAGCGTCTACGCCAAGGGCAAGGAGAATTTCGACAACATGGTGAACGAAGGGGTACTCATCCAGGATGAGAAGCCCTGCTACTACCTCTACCGCCTGATCATGGGCGATCACCAGCAGATCGGTCTGGTGGCCGGTGCCTCGGTGCCCGACTACGACACCAACCGCATCCGCAAGCATGAGTTCACCCGCCCGGATAAGGAAGACGATCGGGTACGCCAGGTCGACACCCTTAACGCCCAGACCGGACCGGTGTTCCTCACCTACAAGCACGATGCCACCATCGATGCGCTGGTGGCGCGGGTCACCGCCGCCGCCCCCGAGGTCGACATCACCGCCGATGACGGTGTGCAGCATGCCATCTGGCCGGTGACTGACGATGCCGATATCGCCACCATCACCAATACCTTCGATGCGATGGATGCCATCTATATTGCCGACGGCCACCACCGCTCGGCGGCCGGCTCGCGTGTTGCCGCGATGCGCAAGGAGGCCAATCCCAATCACACCGGCGATGAGTCCTATAACTACTTCCTCTCCGTGGTCTTCCCCGACAACCAGATGATGATCCTCGACTACAACCGGGTGATCACCGATCTCAATGGTCTCTCGGAAGAAGAGCTGCTGGCGAAGATTGGCGAGAACTTCTCGGTTACTGAGGCGAGCGAGGCGGTAAAACCCGCCGCTAATAAAGAGTTCGGTATGTACCTGGATGGCAAATGGTACAAACTGACCATTAATGATGGGCTGGTGCCCAGCGATGACCCGGTAGGTCAGCTCGATGTCAGCCTGCTGGCGAATAACCTCATCGACCCCATCCTCGGCATCAGCGACCCTCGCCGCGACAAGCGCATCGACTTTGTCGGCGGGATTCGTGGTCTTGGTGAGCTGGAGCGGCGTGTCGACAGCGGTGAGATGGCGGTTGCCTTCTCCCTCTTCCCCACCCGTATGGATCAGCTAATGAGCGTGGCCGATGCCAATGAGGTGATGCCGCCCAAGTCGACCTGGTTTGAGCCGAAGCTGGCGGATGGGCTGGTATCGCATATGCTGGATTGAGATCGCCGCGTCACTATCGCCCCTCGCAATGACAGCGGTATCTATAGCCCCTGTCATTGCGAGTGACAGCGAAGCAACCAAGCTCCCCTCCCACTCAGGGGGAGGGGTTGGGGGAGAGGGGATCAACCTTACCTACGTCAACTCCAATGTCACATCATAGCCACCGTACTTGCGCACATTCAGCACACCACAATCCAGTATCAGGTACTGCCCCTTAATCCCTTTCAAAACACCTTCAACTTCAGGTGTCTTGTCGAGGTTGAGGGCGGTCACCTTGGCCGGATACTCCGTAACCGGATAGTGGATGCCCACCTCTTCGGCATCAGACAGTAACTCAATCGTCCCCTCTCCCTGCTCACCACGCAAGGCTGTTAACTCCGCATCACACAACTCCAGCAACTCATCTCGTCGTGCAACCAGATCCATCGGCTCTCCATCACCCTTGAGCATCTTGCGCCAGTCGGTCTTGTCGGCCACGTGGTTCTTGCAGATCACCTCCACCAGGCCTGAGAGCAGGCGGTTATCGACACGGAAGATCGGCAGCGCCTGGGTTGCCCCCTGATCCATCCAGCGGGTGGGGATCTGGGTGCCACGGGTGATCCCGACCTTCAGCCCCGAGGTATTGGCCAGATAGACGAAGTGGTCACGCATGCAGTTGGTCTCGCCCCACTCCGGCTCGCGGCAGGTGCCGGCAGCGTAGTGGCAGGTCTCCGGCTTCATGATGCAGAGGTCACAGCTGGCCAGCTTCTGTGAGCAGGGGTAGCAGTGGCCCTGACTGTAGCTCTTTTTGGTCTTACGGCCGCAGGCGACGCAATGAATAGTGCCCTCGTGACGTATCTTGATAGAATGGCCGATAAATTCATTCAGCCCGACCAGCTCTTCACCCAGCGGCAGACGGTATTGCACCGTCTCGCCCAGCACGGTCACCATCTTCGCCACACCACCGCTAATTTGCATTGCAACTCTCTCTTGAATCAAATGGGGTACCATTATACTCAGCTATTTACTGGCGTTTCATGCCTCTATGCCTTAGCTTATGAATAAGTGAAAAGTTACAGAGAATAGAATGTTGTTAATACGCACCAGCCTGACCCTGCTATTACTAACCGTGACCGGCCCGCTCTATGCCGCCTGCGACGATCTCCCCGCCCCCAGGGTGAACTGGAGCGGTTGCCACAAGGAGGGAGTAGACCTTAACGGAGCCGACCTGCGTGGAGCGGTGATGAAGCGCACCCATCTGAGCGGGGCCAAACTTGCCGGGGCACGCCTTAGCGGTGTCGATTTCTCCTTTGCTGATCTGGAGGGGGCCGACCTGAGCGCTGCCCGCATGAACGAGTCACGGCTGCTCAGTGCCAACCTGACGGGGGCCAACTTCAGTAAGGCGCAAATGGTAGAGACCAGACTGGATCGCGCCAACCTGCAACTGGCCAGGATGGAGGGGGCGAACCTGCACAAGGCCAGTCTCTACCAGTGCAATATGGTGCAGGCTAACCTGAAGGGTGCTCAACTGCAGGGAGCCCACCTGAAGCAGGCCAATCTGGACGGCGCCGACCTTAGCGGTGCCAACCTCAGCGGTGCAGACCTCAACCTCGCCTCCCTGGAGCGGGCACTGCTAACCGGGGCCAACCTGGAGAAGGCGAAGCTGGAAAAGGCCAACCTCTATTACACCGACCTGAGCGATAGTAATCTGCGCCGAGCCTCACTGGTGGATGCGGAGTTGTTCGAAACCCGTTTTGAAGGCAGCACCCTCGGCGGTGCCCTGTGGGTGGACAGAAAGCGTTGTCGTAATGATTCAGCGGATCGCTGCGAATAACGTTGCAGCAGCACTCTGAGAACGCGGGCGTCTTTAGCGAAGCGGTTTATTCGCGACTCAAGTCGCTGCTGTGAGATAAGGCCCGGATATGTCGCAATACCGAACAGTTAAGAGAATGTCATTGCGAGCAATAGCGAAGCAATCTCGGTTTTTACCTGAATATCGGCATAAAACTGAGATCGCCGCGGTCGTTTTCACTCCCTCGCGATGACACCACCCTTCTTAACTGAGCAGCACTGCGGACATGTCGAACCGTGTGATTATTACCTGCAATCGGTGAGATCACTCACAACAAATGCTGGATACGACTACCCGGCCTGCTAATCCTTTAAAATCTAAATAATGCTGCCCCTTGTTATCAGGCTGCCATCTTCACGGCCATAAACTCCAGACCCTCACGTCCCTGCAGCACGGAGGCCAGGGCCAGCTCCAGCTTCTCCTCATCCAGACCGAAACGGTCCAGCAGGGCCTGTGGAATATCCGTACTCTCAGCATCGCCGATCCCGTGACGCTTTAGCAGGGCGTTAGCAATGTAGACCAGATTGGCGAACACCGAGTAATCACTACGATGACCGGCATTATGATGCTCACCCACCGCCTCGGCGATCTCCTTGGGCATATCCCATGCGTCCATCAGCCACAGACCCAGTTCGACATGACTCACGGCGATAGTCTCACGTTCCA
>JBFFJV010000266.1:0-3946 GCA_041555695.1 Thiohalomonadaceae bacterium
AATAGCCATTTTCAACAATACAAGCATTTCCTGTGTACCCGTTGTGGATGACGAATTTAAGCCCGTCGGGATATTAAGCTGGCGAGATATATTAAAAGAACTTCAAGAACAGCACGACAAACGCACAGGCAACACAACGCAATAAGGGCATTCGTAAACAGTGCCAGTAACTTTCATCGTCATGATAATTGTATAGGGTAGCCACTGAAACCCGGAGGGCGGCAGAAGAGCGCCAGGTTATAGCCCCTCCTGTTATTCAGAAATGTAACTCTAGACGCTAGCTATGAATATGCTCTTGCATTAGCTTAAGCTTCGCCCACTCATCTTCCAGGCCAAAGCCATCTGCCTTGCGCTGTTGCAACAGTTTCTCTGCCTCATCACAAATTTGCTGTAACTGCTCTGACTCGAACATCCATAACACGGCTTCCAGTTCATCACTATCAGCGTGCAACAGGGTGGGGATCAGCTCGTCACTCGCTATGGGGGTCTCGGGTAATAGCAGGTCGGCAACCAGTGGATACTCCAGCAGGCGAAAGTGCTGCTGGCGAGCCATCTCTTCCTGCTCCAGTTCCATGCGTGCCTGAGGGTCGTCTCCGGCTGCCTGCCACACCGCCTTCATCACCAGGTCGATCAGTTTACGAATATTCTGCTTATGCTCACCACAACTGCTGCCAAAGCCGCTGCACCGGGCGTAAAGCTGGTCGAGCCTGCCGCGCAGCTCAAGGATCACCTCGCTCTCTTCATTGGCCTGTAGCTCAATGGCCTGCTGTATCACCTCACGCATCTGCTGATGAAATTTCTGTAGCTCTTGCTGGTCGCGTGAGCGTGCCTGCAGAATTTCATCAGCACTGTAGTCGATGACCGGCAGGCGGTACAGCGGGTTACCATCCTTACGTAGCAGATGGCGCTCATACATGCCCACCCGGACAGTACTGTCATTCACATTTTCAGTTTCAGCTAACACGTTTTCTCTTTTTATTTACTCTTGCATTACTGTTCTTTGCGCTGGTGTCCGGCTTTTTCAAGGCGTTCTAAATAATCCTGCCAGCGCGCGGCCTGATTCTCTCCCAGCTCATAGAGGTAGTTCCAGGTAAAGAGGCCACTTTTGTGTTTGTCGTCAAAGAATATCTTCAGTGCGTAGTGGCCAATTTGCTTCATTTCAGTAATATTCACCCCTTCCTTACCCAGCTGCAGCACAGCACCGACGTTGTGGTGCCCCTGTACCTCGGCGGAGGGGGAGTAGACCCGCAGGTACTCACAGGGCAACTCGAAGCGTGCGCCGTCGTCAAAGACAAGCTCTAGCATCCGCTGCTTACGGTGCAGGGTTACTTCTACCGGGGTGTGATGTAGTTTTTCCATTCCAACTATATGGGGGCGAGTGCCAACAAAACCAAAGGCCTATATAGAGAAAAGGCCCCGCAGGGCCTTCATCCTGTTGAGCTCTGCTGTTGCGCTACTGTATGACGAAATCGGTAAAATAGACCGCTTCCAGCCCCTCGCTGAGCCCTGCTACCTCACTCAGTACCTGTTGCAGCTCGGTGAGGGCCTGCGTACGCACCTGTTCGCGACTCTGGATGTTGCGCATGGTGGCGCCATCCTGGTGGGCGAACAGCATGATCATGGCGTGGGTGAGTGCGGGCAGGTTGCCCTCAATGGCGGCTGAGACCTTCTCGTCGCGGGTCATGGCCTGCACCTTCACCTGCATGAAGCGATTCTTGTTACCCTCCTTGATGTTGACCACGATCTTCTCACCAATGGGGTGATAGAGCGCCTTCTTCGGCCCCTCTTTTTCCGCCTCTTCCTCTTCGGCGTGCAGGGAGGAGAACGGCAGGGCCAGCATCAGCAGGCTAATAAACAAAAACAGGCGTTGGGTCATGGTGGCGGGTCTCATATACGTATTATCTATTTTGATGTTTATAGTGTGGCTTTAGCGCCCAAAGTTCAATCCTCACGTCGCTTTCTGGCACGCGGATGGGCACTGTCATAGACCTTGGCCAGGTGCTGGAAGTCGAGATGCGTATAGACCTGGGTGGTGGCAATATCCGCATGGCCCAACAACTCCTGTACTGCACGCAGGTCTCCGCTGGACTCCAGGATATGGCTGGCGAAGGAGTGGCGCAGCATATGCGGGTGTACCCGCCCCTCAACCCCCTGCTTGATCCCCCACTCGCGCATGCGCTGCTGTACGCTACGTGGTGAGATTCGTCCCCCTCGCTTGCTAACGAAGAGTGCCTTCTCTTCCAGCGCCGCCAGCTGGCCACGTACCTTGAGCCAGCGGTCGACGGCCTTTAGCGCTTCACGCCCCACCGGTACCACCCGCGCCTTGCTCCCCTTGCCCAGCACCCGCACCGTGGCATCCTGGTGATCGATGCTGTCGGTATCCAGAGCCACGGTCTCGGCAAGACGCAGCCCGGAGGAGTAGATGAGCTCCATCAGTGCACGGTCACGCCGCACCAGTGGTGCGTCCCCCTCAATCTCTACCAGGTGGGCGGTCTGGTCCACATCAAGGGCATTGGGCAGTTTCTTCTCGCTCTTGGGCGCGGGGATATCGATGCCGGGATTATTGAGCACCACCCCCTCGCGCAGCAGGTAGTTAAACAGGCCGCGTACGGCCGAGAGTTCACGCTGCAGGCTACGCCCGCCCGCCCCCTTGCGGTGGCGCCAGGCGACGAAGGTGCGTACTGACTGCGGATTGAGCTGCTGCCACTCGCCAATACCTGCGCTGTCGCAGTATTCGGTGAGGCGGGTAAGGTCTCGGCGGTAGTTGGAGAGGGTATGGGGCGAAAGCCGTCGCTCGTGCTGCAGATGACTGAAGTAACGTTCCAGCCACTGCGCGTCCGCCGGTTCCATGCTATTCCCCCAGGTGGGCGCGGAAGATGCGGTTCATGACCGCGCCGAGGTGGTTGACGAACATCGTCCCCATCTCCGGGTGGTAACGATTGGCGTCGATACTGCCGATGCCGAGCATGCCAAGACACGGTTCGCTGTCACCCTCACACAGGGGGATCACCACCGCTGAGGCAATATCCCTGCCGCCCTCGCCAAACAGCAGTTCCAGCTGCTCCGGGCGCAGGTGACCGCAAACGGTTTTGCGTGCCTCAAAGATGCGGGCGAAGGCGTTAAGGCGGGCGTCGTCACTGGCAATGCTGTTGGGCTGGCCATCGCAGTCAAACAGCAGCAACTCTACTGCATCGGCATGAAAGTCTTCACGCAGCGCATCACGAATGTAGGTAACCGCATCGTTATGATTATCGCTGTCGATAAGCCGGAGGATCATCTGCTGAAAGCGCCCCATCAGCTGCTCGTTGGTGCGAGCGGCCAGGGTCAGCTGGTGCAGCTGGTCACGCAGTTCCTGCTTCTGCTCTCGCAGCACCCCCACCTGGCGCTCCACCAGTGAAATCGCCTGGCCAGTCTGCGGGTGCGGCAGGGTCATCTCCAGCAGCAGTGATTCATGACGGCTGAAGAAGTCGGGATGGTGGTGCAGAAAATCAGCTACCTCGCGTTCACTCAGCTCCGGCTCTTTCTGTTCACTCATAGTTTTATTGTCCCCTCAAAAACAGTGGTTGCCGGGCCGGTCATCCATAACTCTTCCCCTTCGCCTGGCCAGCGGATCTGCAGGTCTCCACCGGGCAGACTGACTGTAACCTCATCAGCCAGCTGTCCCCAGCGGTGACCAACGGCCATCGCGGCACAGGCACCGGTGCCACAGGCCAGGGTCTCTGCGGCGCCGCGCTCGTAGACCCGCAGGCGGATGTGTTCCTTGCTTAGCACCTGCATAAAGCCGACATTCACCCGCTCGGGAAACAGCGGGTGGGATTCGAGTTGCGGCCCGAGACTTTCTACCGGGGCACGCTCGATATCCGCCACCTCCAGCACCACATGCGGGTTGCCCATAGAGACCACGCCAATGGGCAGCACATCCCCATCCAGTTCCAGCTCATAGACC
>JBFFJV010000267.1:0-3928 GCA_041555695.1 Thiohalomonadaceae bacterium
AGTTCCTGCCCGATGAGGTGGTGATGAACATCATGGCGCGTGTGGGGGCAGAGGATGGCGACATCGTCTTCTTCGGTGCCGACAAGGCCAAGGTGGTGAGCGAGGCACTGGGTGCGCTGCGCGTTAAGGTGGGCCACGACCGCGGGCTGGTTGCGCACGGCTGGGCACCGCTGTGGGTGGTCGATTTCCCGATGTTCGAGCGTGATGAGAAGTCCAACCGCTGGACCTCACTGCACCACCCCTTCACCGCGCCTGCCGAGGCGGACCTCGACAAGCTGGAGTCAGACCCTGGCAACTGCCTCTCCCGCGCCTACGATATGGTGCTCAACGGCACCGAGATCGGTGGTGGCTCCATGCGTATCTATCGTGAAGAGGTGCAGGAGAAGGTGTTCCGTGCATTGGGTATTAGTGATGAAGAGGCACAGGACAAATTCGGCTTCCTGCTGGAGGCACTGAAGCACGGCTGTCCACCGCACGGTGGTCTCGCCTTCGGTCTGGATCGTCTGGTAATGCTGATGACCGGTGCCTCTTCGATTCGTGACGTAATGGCCTTCCCCAAGACTCAGACTGCGGCCTGCCCGCTGACTGAGGCACCTTCAACAGTGAATCCCGCACAGTTGATTGAGTTGGGTGTGCGCGTTGCCAAGCCGGTTAAAGAAGAGAAGTAAGGCCACGTAAATAACGGTCCCGAACACGTAGCAGCGGTGATTTAGCCAGCAGTGTTCGCGACCTGGAGGTCGCCCCTACAGCGCAATATCGTAGGAGCGGTCTGTGACCGCGAATAACGGGGCCATAAGCACCGTTGTTCGCGACCTGGAGGTCGCTCCTACAACGGAAAACAGTCAGAGCAACGAGGTTGTTAAAAGCATGAGTGACACCCTTTCGATTCAGGATTACGCACAGCTAAGTGACGAGGAGTGCGAACAGCGCATCCTCGCCGCCAAGGCCACGCTCGGTGATCGCCTGGTGATTCTCGGTCACCACTACCAGCGTGAAGAGGTCTTCAAGTTTGCCGACTTCTCCGGTGACTCGTTAAAGCTGTCACGTCAGGCGGCGGACTCTAAGGCCGAGTTTATCGTCTTTTGCGGCGTCCACTTTATGGCCGAGGTGGCGGATATCCTGTCGCGGGATGAGCAGATCTCGATCATCCCGGATCTGGCCGCCGGTTGCTCAATGGCTGATATGGCCAATCTTGCCAATGTTGAGCGCGCCTGGCGTGAGCTTTCCAGCGTGCTGGAGCCCGACGAGCAGGTGACCCCCGTTACCTATATCAACTCCGCAGCAGACCTGAAGGCCTTCTGTGGTCGTCATGGCGGCATCGTCTGCACCTCCTCCAATGCCGGTAAGGTACTGGAGTGGTCATTCAAGCAGCGCGAAAAGATCCTCTTCTTCCCCGATCAGCACCTCGGTCGTAACACCGGCTACAACATGGGCATTCCCCTTGATGAGATGGTGGAGTGGGATTTCGAACAGCCGATGGGTGGACTTACCGCGGAGCAGATAAAAAAGGCGAAGATGATCCTGTGGAAGGGCTTCTGTTCGGTTCATCAGATGTTCCAGCCCGAGCACATCGATAAATTTAAAGAGATGTACCCCGAGGCGAAGATCATCTCTCACCCCGAGTCGAGTTTTGAGGTATGCCAGAAGTCCGATGCCGTCGGTTCTACCGAGATGATCATCCAGACCATTCGTGACTCCGCCCCCGGCACACGCTGGCTGGTGGGTACCGAACTGAACCTGGTCAACCGCCTGCATGAGCAGTTCAAGGGCGAGGGCAAAAACATCCACTTCATGTCCCCCACCGTCTGCATGTGCTCCACCATGTTCCGCATCGACCCGCAGCACCTTGCCTGGACCCTGGAAAGCCTGGTCGACGGTAATGTGGTGAATCAGATTAAGGTTGCCCCGGAAGAGGCTGAGCAGGCCCGGATGGCGCTACAACGGATGCTTGATATTTCGCTATAAGTGAGGTGTTTTAGAGTGCCTCAAAGGGGTGGTGGCGTATGCCTCCACCCCTTTTTCTATTAAGGTATTATTAAGAACCGTACAATATAATTAATCAGCTGATGGGGTCATCCCTTTAATTGCCAGTTTAGTGGCACTCCCTGAACAGTTATTTTGATGATGTTATCGCATTATCATGTTCCAGCCGGGAAAAAGGAGCAGGTTCTTTAATTTATGGATACAGCCTGATGATGGTGAAATTAAATAGCCCTTTTCCTGACACTTATTCCACAAAGTACAATTACAAGAACAATTAGCGTATGAAAGATATAACAAACTCAAAACTTATTGTTATTACCTCAATGTTTTTTCTCGCATTTGGCAATATTACCTTTTTTGCGAATGTGCTGGGTGTTTACGCAGCGGATATGGAGAATGCCCTGTTCCTGCTGTCACTAGTGGTGGTGTTTGTTTGTATTAACGTGGTCCTGTTATCTCTGGTGTGTTTCAGGCATACCATTAAGCCGGTATTGATTGCTTTGCTGCTGATCTCATCGCAAAGCGCATACTTCATGGATACCTATCATGTCGTAATCGACTCCAGCATGCTCGACAATATAATTAAAACGGATGTTAATGAGGCCGCAGATTTAATCAGTATTAAACAAATGATCTATCTGCTTCTGCTGGGTCTGGCCCCGGCATTATTGATCTATAGGCTGGATATAAGAGCTTCTAACTCAAGGTTTCCTGCAGTGGAAAACCTCAAGCTGTTGACGCTATCGCTAGCAGTGTTAATTATCACTCTGCTGGTATTCGGAAATTATTACGCGTCATTCTTTAGAGAGCATAAGCAGCTAAGGTTCTACTCTAATCCGTCCTATTATCTGTATTCCGCAGGGAAGTATATTAAGAGCATATCCCGTGGTGAGACCGTGCAGCTGCAGCCTGTTGGCCAGGATGCCAGGATACCGGCTTCGGATCAGCACCGGGAATTGGTTATCCTGGTGGTTGGGGAGACGGCAAGAGCTGACCACTTTTCTTTGAATGGTTACGATAAAAAAACCAACCCCCATCTTGAAGAAAAGGGCGTCATCAGTTTTACCGATGTGTGGGCATGCGGCACCTCAACTGCGTTGTCGGTGCCGTGTATGTTCTCAATATACAGTCAGGGTGATTACAGTGATGAAAAGGCACAATCTACGGAAAATGTACTGGATGTGCTGAAGCACTCAGGGGTTAATGTGCTCTGGCTGGATAATAATTCAGATTCCAAAGGAGTTGCCACGCGGGTGCCATATGAAAGTTATAAAAATCCCGACAAAAACCCCGTGTGTGACACTGAGTGTCGTGACGAGGGAATGCTGGTAAACCTGCAGGCTTATATTGATAACCATCCGGATGGTGATATTTTTGTGGTATTGCATCAGATGGGGAATCACGGCCCAGCCTACTATAAGCGGTATCCGAAACGATTCGAGAAATTCACTCCCGTCTGCAAGACAAATCAGTTAGAGCAATGCCGCACCGAAGAGATTAGTAACGCCTACGACAACGCGATACTTTACACCGATTACTTTCTTTCCCAAACAATTGAACTGTTAGCCGGAAATAGTGCGGCCAACAATTTTGAAGCGGCCATGATCTACGTGAGTGATCACGGTGAGTCGCTGGGTGAAAATAATTTATATCTTCATGGCTTGCCCTATATGTTTGCACCGGATACGCAGAAGCATGTGCCATTGGTTATGTGGTTTAGTAAGAGCATGGTTAAAGACGAGGTTGACGTGGAGTTAATCAAATCCAAAGTCAATGCCCACTACACCCATGACAATGTATTTCATACGATACTGGGTTTACTGGAAATAGACACTTCGGTGTATGACAGGGGGCTGGACATGATTGCTCACGATAAGGAGTATGATGATCAGCTTGTTCACTATCAGCAGACTAAGTAGGGTATAGGGGGCAAGGTTGTCAGCTG
>JBFFJV010000268.1:0-3927 GCA_041555695.1 Thiohalomonadaceae bacterium
AGTTGGTAGAGCAACTGATTCGTAATCAGTAGGTCGGAGGTTCGACTCCTCTCGTCGGCACCATTTCCCTGTGGCAGCAAAGCACCGATCATCGCGGCACTTTACACGGTTGCCGTTTACGCGATGTTTTGGCTATTCCCCGCCTTTTTTTCCTCAAGAATACGGAAGAATACCGTCTCCAGCGAGACGGCGGGTTTCGCGTCAAGCATCCTGCCACCCAGGCTGTTCAGGCGGGTGAGCCACTCCGGCATCTGCTGTTGTTCCAGCTCCAGCTCGTATTCGCCTGGACGAATAGGGGTGCCTTCGTTTAACTGTTCACTCTGGTAACGCACGACAAACCGATTGGCATGTTCGGCCATCAGGTCGCGCGGGGAGCGGGTGGTGAGCAGCTCACCTTCGTTGATAAAACCAAAACGGTCGGCAATGCGCTCCACATCGTGCAGTACGTGGGAGGTAAAGAAGATCGCCCCGCCCTGGTTTTTATACTCCTGCAGGATGTCCACCACATCCTTGCGACCCACTGGGTCGAGCCCGGAGAGCGGTTCGTCCAGCACCAGCAGGCGCGGTTCCACCACCATGGCGTGGGCCAGCGCCACGCGCTGCTGATTGCCCTTGGAGAGATGGCGTATCTTGCGTCTGGCATTCTGTGCCACGGAGAAACGCTCCAGCCACTGCATGCACCAGGCCTCCTCATCCTTGCGGTGAATACCATACATGCGCAGCGCCGTGCGCAGGATCTCCAGCGGGCTGAACTGCTCATAGAGGGCGGGCGACTCGGGAAGATAGGCCACCCCCTTGCGGGCCTCGGCCTGGCGGGCAGGAGTGCCGTAGATGCGTACCTCACCCTCGTAATCCCGAATCACATCCAGCATCACCTTGATGGTGGTGGACTTACCGGCGCCGTTGGGGCCAACAAAACCAAAAACCTCACCTTCATGTACACTAAATGAGACATCGCGCAGCGCCGGAATGGTTTTCCGGCGCTGGTGGAATATTTTATTGACAGAGATAAACTCAAGCATTGCGGTCATTATTCTGTTCCTGTTTACTTTATCTCGATCTCTCGAAGATGGAAGGCATGATCGCGGAATTCATAGCCGATCCCCAGTGGGTCCTCCGGGATCCTCGATAATACTCCTTTGTTTAGCAGTTCAGATGGGCTCTCCAGGGGGGGGCCAAAACGTTTCTCGAACGTATTTTGGGCATCGCGCAGAATGACAAGTCCCTGTAAGCGCCCCACACGTTTGCCCAGCATCTCACGCAAATCAGGGTCAGAGGCTTGGTTTTGTTCATGTTTAAGCATCTCAACGGCTAGGCGGGCATCGTCAATCTCGCCTGCCGCGAGCATTATTGAATAATTACGATATGCCGCTGTATTGTGCGGCGAGCGCTGTGCAGCTAGCTCCAGTACACGGCGTGCATCCTTAACATCCCCTTGAAAGAAGTGTTTGTTGAATCCATAAAAAAATGCTGGCCACTCATCCCAGTAACGGCAATGCATGGCGTTAAAGAGGACCGTAAACCCCCCATCGACAGCACCGCCCCAGCTGAGTGATGCATTCCCGATCCAATAATTATCTTCGTGGCAGGGGTTGAGCCGAGAAACCCCTTGATGGGCTCTAAGACGAAAATGCTCGGCACCCGTTGCCGTTGCAGAGGTTGCGGCGCGGATCGATTCGATGTTAGCTGCCAGGAAGCGGTCTCCACCATACAGAAAAACCTGAACAGGTCCTTCAATAAAGACTTCGGCAGGGCGTTCCAGTCGACGGGTTGTATTACTCTGCAGGGCCACAGCTGCCCAGAACAGTATCAGGGCACAGAGTGATAATAAGGGAGCTTGGATGCGGTCATTCACCCTAGTTAAACTCACGCTTATTGAGAATCCATACGGACAGTCCAAGTAATGATGCAGCGTAAGCGAGCGTGGCTAACAGTAGCAGTGGCCAATCTGTAGGCATGAAGACCATTTTGTCATAGAGAGCGATCATGCGCACATCCAGACGACCCAAATCCGGGAGAAGAAAGGCAAGCATGCCCAGAGAGTCCTGGTAGATACGCGGATCGGCAAAGTTAGAGACGACATAGGGATTGCTTTGCAATAACTCAATAATGGGGGTATAGCTGCGTGCGATAAGGAGAAAGCCGACAGTACCTATTAAGACAAAGGCCGGAGTCGAAGCGCTGATAGCAAGCAAGGTGGCTATGGCAGTCGCGACCAGCAAATCAACCGCGATAAAACTCAATGTTATCTGGTAGGGAAGGCCAAGAGCGGCAGGAGTCGCTTGTTGATAATCAGCTGCGATGATATTGACAAGGAATGCCAAGCTTGTCCCTAGTACCACTAGCAGGGCGATGGATAGCGACAGGATGGCAGCAACACGACCGAGCAGCCAATAGCTTCGTTGTCGTGGGTAGGTAAAAGAGTTTAGATAGAGTTTTCGCTCGAATTCACGGCTAAATAGTTCCTGCACGAGCAGGATGGCAAATAAGGGTAAGACCAAGCGGATCACCGACAAACCCACATCCAGTGCAACCGTGGCGGGTTGCCTGGCGCTGAATTGCGAGGCTAATAGCACGGCGGCGAAAAGAAGACCCAGGAACCATAGGGCGGTTGTGACAATTCGTGAATGTAGTGCGATACGGATGCCGTGATTGAAATCGGCTAAAAGAGAGGTCAGAAACACGGGTACGAGCAACCCTCCGTTATGTCATGTTGAATGCAAAAGCCCATCTCAAAATTCACCTTATGTAAATTTTGGGAAGGGATCTAGCGTGATCGCAGAAACCGAATTTGAAATTGGAGAGGTGCCATAGAAAGACAATATGTACGTGTCTGTGTGGCTGAACCGGGTGGCACGAATGCCACCCGGTCAAAAACAAACAGCTTAATTGGGCTGTGTTGTCGCAGAAGTGTCACCAGTCTCGAGCAGGCTGTCGGGTACCAGCGTCGCCACGCCGGTCGCGTTACAGGCAGTATCGCCTAGTTCCGCTGCACCAACCTTACCGCCCTGTGAATTGCCACGGAAACCAACGCGGCCATTGAAGCTGCACGAGTCCAGCGTGCCATCGTTATCGGTATCGGTGCAGTTGGAATACCCAGGTTCGGGTACCATTGGGGTGAGTGCGTCCCCATCGTCGTCATACAACTTTGCAGGAACCGTCTGGGCTTTGTTGGTGCCGGTCTTGTGACAAGCAGCAGCCACAAAGGAGGTTTGACCGCAGTTGAAGCCGGCCACCACATCGCTGGACAGTTGTACGGTAATGTTGTTGGACAGAACCGGGCAGTGAGTGGGAGAGAGCGTCGTAGATCCGCCGATAGTTGCAGTTGCGGCGAAGACCTGCCCGCTCAGCATGACGCCCGCGGCAACGGTGGCAAAGGGAAAAAGTTTCTTCATCATGGTAATTATCTCCTGAATTTTCGTTTGATTACTTCATCATGGACTGCATGATGGAAACCATGTTCCGGGCATCCGAGTTGGCGGCACCGTCATTCGCCTTTTGGCGATACTCGTTGAACGAGGGGATGGCGATAGCGGCGAGGATGCCGATGATGGCAACCACGATCATCAGTTCGATAAGGGTAAAGCCCTTTTGTGTCTTTTTCATGCGCGTGACTCCGTTGGTTCGCTTTGGTTTTCATTGCCACCGGTTCGGGGTACCGTTGGGTGGTGTTCCGATAGTACAGGTAAGCAGGTAGTGTGCCAACCCGTGGTGCGTTCTTCCACGGGGTGGGGGCGGGGTGATTTTCAGGGGAAGGTGCGGCCGGTCACACTTTCGCGCTGTTCCAAAGCGAACCATTCAGTGATGCTTGGCGCCGCGGGGTGTGACAAAAAGGGTCACTTTGTGTCCCTTGTGGTCACAACGGGGTTCGCTCTGTGTGGTGGTGTGCGGCATGGGTCATATGGGTAGGGGTTGTCATGTCTGGAC
>JBFFJV010000269.1:0-3915 GCA_041555695.1 Thiohalomonadaceae bacterium
CACGGCTCCGCAGCGACCATATTATAGAACAGGTAAAACCCTGCGGTGAGGGAGAGCGCCACCGCGTCGATAAAGAAGATCGCATCGAGACTGTAACGCCGGTAACTGAACGGGGCGAACGGGGCGAGACGAAAGGTGTTACTCCAGTCAAGGGCGATGTGCAGCCACAGGCCGAATAGCGCGGCGACTATTAGCGACCATGAAAAGCCTTCGAGCAGAAACAGCGGCGAAGCGAGCAGCAGCGCATAGAGTGGCGATAGCGGCAGCGAGTGGGTCAGCGCCTGGTGATTTTTTAAATAGAAGCGCTTGCCCAGCGCCATAAAGGCAACATCGAAATCGGGAAAGACGCTGCCGAATAAAAAGGCCACGCCAGGCGGCAACAGATCCTCATTGGCGGCGCTCTGAAAACCGGCAAAGCCGATCAGGGCGTGGTGAACAATATCCATGCCCCATAGTAACAATCCTCACCCCCATCGCGCGAGAGACCGATTGCTGCTATGTTTCAAAATATTCATTAACCCTGGAGGCACCAATGTCTTCCAAGCCCTCACGCTTCGACTACAACCTGATCGTCATCGGCGGTGGAGCAGCCGGCCTGGTTAGCGCCTATATCGCTGCGGCAGTGAAGGCAAAGGTCGCCCTTATCGAGAAGCACCAGATGGGCGGCGACTGCCTCAACACCGGCTGCGTGCCAAGCAAGGCTCTCATTCGCTCGGCACGTTTTGTTGCCGACCTTAACAAGGCCGCATCACTGGGTATCCGCAAGGCTGAGGCACAATTTGATTTCGCCGAGGTAATGGAGCGGGTACAGCAGGTGATCCAGCAGGTCGAACCCCACGACTCGGTAGAGCGCTACACACAGCTCGGGGTGGAGTGCATTAGCGGTATCGCCACCATCCGCACCCCTCATGAGGTAGAGGTCAATGGCAAGCGCCTGACCAGCCGCAGCATCATTATCGCCACCGGGGCTCGTCCCATCGTTCCTCCGCTGCCGGGGCTGGAGCAGAGCGGCTATCTCACCTCCGATACCGTATGGGCTCTGCGCCAGCAACCGAAGCGGCTGGTGGTGCTGGGTGCAGGCCCCATTGGTTGCGAACTGGCGCAAAGCTTTCAGCGCCTTGGCAGTGAAGTAGCACTGGTTCAAAGCAACGACCGCATCCTGCCGCGCGAGGACACCGAGGTCGCGGCACTGGTCGCCAACCGTTTCCTGCACGAGGGGATGCAGCTGCACACCTGCCACCGCGCCGTGCGCTTTGAACAGCACGAAAATGAAAAACGGGTAATTTGCGAGTATCAGGGCAAAGAGGTCGCCATCGCCTACGATGAGGTATTAATCGCACTGGGACGTCGCCCCAATGTAACCGGTTTCGGTCTACAGGAACTGGGGGTTGAGATCGCACCGCACGGCACGGTAAAAAGTGATCCCTTCCTGCGCACCAACTATCCCAATATCTATGTTTGCGGTGACGTGGCCGGCCCCTACCAGTTCACCCATACTGCGGCACATCAGGCATGGTATGCCTCAGTCAATGCCCTGTTTGCACCATTTAAAAAATTTCGCGTCGACTACTCGGTAATCCCCTGGGCCACCTATACCGACCCCGAGGTAGCGCGAGTCGGTCTCAACGAACTGGAGGCAAAGGAGCAGGGCATTAGCTACGAGGTGACGACCTATGACATTGACGATCTCGACCGCGCTATCGCAGAAGGTGAGGCACACGGTTTTGTAAAGGTCTTAACGGTTCCGGGCAAAGACAAAATCCTCGGTGCTACCATCGTGGCCAACCATGCCGGAGAGCTGATCACCGAATTCGTCACGGCGATGAAGTACAAACTAGGTCTCAACAAGATCCTTTCCACTATCCACACCTACCCCACCATGAGCGAGGCAAACAAGTACGTGGCCGGACAATGGAAACAGCAACACAAACCGAAGTGGTTACTGGACTGGGTAGAGCGTTATCATCGTTGGCGTAGAGGCTGAGCAGGACAACGTTATTAATAGAACAATATAAGCCATCTAATTCAAGCCTCTTCTTAACCAGAAGTCGACTTAGATGTTTTAGCGGATTTATTCTGCTGTGCGACCGAAGGAGACATCATAGATTGGCTAGGGTCATGTCTGTTGGTCACCCAAGAATAGACAATCTGCCAGATATGCCATCTGCCGTTTGCTCGCCCCCGTACCGATTTATTCTGACGTCATCACTCGGATAAGCATCTGGCAGCCTAGGCTAGGATGACAGGAAGAGGAGCATTCAATACAATCCTGCGCTTTGTTTTCTTACCTCCATAACATGCCCGCACAGAATAAATGGATAGGCTTGCAGATGACCAGAGATGAAGCAGAGAACCTGCCCAAGTGGCCGGAAGGCTATCGCTGCAGCAAGTGCGGCAATACCGAGATCAAATGCTTTGGCGAAGAGGATGAGGGGGAGATGCGCTTCGGCTGCGTCGCCTGTGGCCATAGCTGGAGTGAAGCCATCGAAGATGACGAGGCCTATCTCGCCGAACAAGCCTATCAAAGTGAGCAGTATGAGCTGCTACAGGAGGCCAAGAGCAAGGCACGGAAGGGTATTGTCGACCGTGAGATGATCGCGAAGATCAACTTCCCATTCATCGACCAGGCCGGGATTTACAGGCCCCACGATCTCACCGATGCCCTTGCCGTGCTCAGGGAGTGGGACCTTGTCGACGAAATAATCGGCAAGGCCCTGCCGGAGGAAAGGGCTGGCTACCTTGATAACAGCGCCCCTTACAGGCTGGACTACCTGGCCAAACAGGCCTGCCGTGACCTGCATGGACTGCAGCGTTATGTAGAGTTGATGGAAAAATATCAGATATGGCGTTTCAGGTGGCCAATCCGCGAGGATTACGTGGACCCGCAATGTTATGAGGACCTGCCACGATTTATCCAGCTCATCATCCGCCTGTGGCAACACCACCAGAAACTTGGCAAAGACAACTTTATTGAAAGCCCCTGCAACAGCCTCTTCAGCGATAGCAGCCAACTGTTTCGCTTTAAGGAACGCTTCTGGAATGAAATGGACGAATCCCAGCAGGAAATAATTACTGAAATCGAAGTAAGTGCCCGCACCTTTCTCGCAGTGCGGGAGCGTGAAGATGAGCACAGCGGTATACTGCAGGATGCCATAGCCAGGGCAGAACAGGGCCTTGTTGAGCGAGAGATGATCGCGAAAATCAGGTTCTCAACAACCAACATCTACTCCGCGACCAGGCTCATCGATGCCCTTGCCTCACTCAATGATTGGGATCTTATTGAAGAGATCGTTGGCAAATTCAATGGATGGGCATGTGAGGCGCTATACCTCACCACTCCCCTTGTCGCATACCGTATTGATGAAGACTATCTGGCCAAGCGGGCCTGCCGGGATCTGCACGGGCTGCAGCGCTATACGGCGTTAATGGAGCAATATCTACGCTGGCCGTTCGTGTGGCCGCTGCACGAGGAGTATGTGGCACCGCAATGTTATGAGGAGTTGCCGCAATTCATCGACCTTAACATCCGCCTGTGGCAGCTCCATCAGAAGCTCGGCGAGAACCAGTTTATTGAAAGGCCGGACCTTGGTGTCAGTGACCGCCACCACTTTTTCCGCTTCAAGGAGCGCTTCTGGGGTGAGATGAACGAGAGCCAGCAAGAGCAGTTTGCATATATCGAAAAACAGGCCGGCACCACGACAAATATGCCCACAACGCAAAAACAGATAGGCTAACCGATGACCCGAGTCGAAGCAGAAAATTTAAGTAAGTGGCCCGAGGGCTATAGCTGCACCAAATGCGACAGCAGCGCAATCGAGTGCTTTGGTGAGGAGGACGAAGGCGAGGTGCGTTTCGGTTGCGTTCAGTGTGGTTATACATGGCGCGAGGAGATAGAGGATGACGATGCCTACCTGA
>JBFFJV010000270.1:0-3911 GCA_041555695.1 Thiohalomonadaceae bacterium
ATAACAACGTATCTATTTGTTTTTCAGCCATTATGTCTTTGAGGTTGGGACAATGCAATATAGTTACATAAATGAGGCCTAAATAAGCCATATCAGCGCCGCACTGAGCCCGCAACTTGCCAGAGACCGCTCCACTGATAGGGAAAACGGCTGAGATGAAATTACGAAAAAAATAGTGCCTAGTGGCGAGCGAAGAAACGCCGCCTTCGAATAATGCCTCGTCCCGATTTGGACGATGCAAACGTCATATCTACACGGCATTGGGCAAAACGAAAAAAAGGGCCTGTACAGGCCCTTTAAATAGGTATGGCGGAGAGGGTGTCCGCCTACTTAGCGTTCAGTAAAATCTAAAGCTGTTCAAATAGTTTATATACATCATATACTTACGATCCAGCGACGTCCGAGACAATCCACCAGCATCCAGAAATTTTGGGGGACTAATTGGGGGACTGGATACTATGGCGGAGGAATTTAAGGATATGGGTCTATAAGCAATGGCAATTCACAAACTTTCTCCACAGCGAGTCAAAAATGCGCCTCCGGGAAAATACGAGGATGGAGCAGGACTGCGTCTGGTTGTGTCAAAATCGGGGGCAAAAAAATGGGTACTTCGATATACGCTAAAGGGAAACCGCCGGGAGATGGGGCTAGGAAGCTACCCCGATGTCTCGCTAGCTATGGCTCGTCAATTGGCATCAGAACAGCGCAAGCTCGCTATAACAGGGATCGATCCTATAGCCGAAAGGAGAAGCGCCGAAATCATTATCCCCTCCTTCACCTCATGTGCTGCCAGGTATATTCGTGCCCACCGTCAAGGATGGAAGAACAAGAAACATGGCAGGCAGTGGGTGTCCACCCTCAAGACTTACGCACGACCTATTATTGGTGATGTTGGTGTCGATGCCATAAAAACCGAGGAAATTATTAAAATTCTCAGTCCCATCTGGAGTAGTAAGACCGAGACAGCGAAGCGCTTACAAGGGAGAATAGAAAACATTCTCGACTATGCTGCCGCACACAGATACAGGGAATCCACCAATCCGGCTCGCTGGCGTGGTCATTTGGATAAGCTATTAGCCAGGCCCTCACGGGTGAAAAAGGTGCAACACCACCCTGCTATGCCCTACGACCAGCTTCCCGACTTCTTTAGTCAACTTTCAAAGAACGAGAGCGTGTCAGCAAAAGCACTTCTGTTTCTGCTACTGACTGCAACTCGAACCTCTGAAGTACTAAAAGCCGAGTGGTCTGAGATCGACAAGAAAAAAGCTGTATGGACGATCCCTGCAGCGAGAATGAAATCAGGAAATGAGCACAGGATACCGCTCTCAACTCAAGCAGTGGCCTTGCTCAATAACCTAGTAACGGTGAAGGATAATCCCCATCTGTTTCCTGGTGCCAAGCAAGGCAAACCACTCTCTAATATGGCATTACTGCAGATAATGCGAGGGATGGGGTATGGGGTAAAGGGAGCAAATGGAAACTACGTGCCCCATGGCTTCCGTTCAAGCTTCCGGGATTGGACTGGCGAGGTTACCAGTTACCCCCGTGACGTTGCCGAGATGGCACTGGCCCATGTTATCGAGAATAAGGTTGAGGCTGCGTACCGGAGAGGCGACCTGTTCGAAAAACGACGCAAGATGATGCAGGAGTGGGCTAGCTATGTGTATAACACCATTTTGAAGGGCGGTTAGATAACGTGTTGGATATTTCTGACACAGAATTCTGAACGCCCTCCAAGCGTCTGCTATCCATCTCCAGCACGTTTAACATAGAACTCTGAGGTGCTAAGCTGTATTAGTTCAGACCCAATCTGACACAACCTCTTGAAAAAGAGAGGGTTACCGGTTTTGATGAAGGTGACTAAGCCTGAAATCAAAACAACATAAGAGGTAACCCTCATGCTTCATAGTAACGATCGTATAATCAAACACAAGGTCGGCTTGTTGAACCTGGCCGATGAGCTAGGCAATGTCGCCAAGGCATGCAAGATGATGGGGGGGTCACGAGACACTTTCTATCGTTATAAGGATGCCGTGGATGAAGGTGGTGTGGATGCACTACTGGAGAAGAGCCGCCGAGTCCCTAACCTAAAGAACCGTATAGACCCTCAGGTCGAGCATTCTGTTGTCCAGTACGCGACAGATGAGCCCGCTCACGGACAGGTGCGTGTCTCTAACGAGCTTCGCAAGAAAGGTGTCTTCGTATCCCCCAGCGGGGTACGCAGTATCTGGTTACGCAATGACCTGGGTAACTTCAAGCAGCGCCTCAAAGCGTTGGAAACCAAGGTGGCTGAGGATGGCATTATCCTCACCGAATCGCAGGTACAGGCCCTTGAGCGCAAGAAGCTGGATGACGAGGCCTGCGGCGAAATAGACACCGCCCATCCTGGCTATCTGGGCTCACAGGACACCTTCTATGTCGGCACTTTCAAGGGTGTCGGTCGGGTGTACCAGCAGACCTACGTCGACACCTACTGCAAGGTGGCGCACTGTAAGCTCTACACCACCAAGACGCCCATCACGGCAGCTGACTTGCTCAATGACCGTGTACTGCCTTTTTACGCATCTCAGGAGCTACCAGTGCTACGTATTCTTACCGACCGAGGCACCGAGTACTGTGGCAAGGTAGAGCAACATGACTACCAGCTTTACTTGGCGGTGAATGACATTGAGCACACCCGAACCAAGGTAAGGCATCCGCGGACTAATGGTATCTGTGAGCGCTTCCATAAAACGATTCTGCAGGAGTTTTATCAGCCTGCGCTACGAAGAAAAATCTATAACACGCTCGAAGAGCTACAAGTCGATCTGGACGCCTGGCTCGATGTCTACAATAATGAGCGTACTCATCAGGGTAAAAAGTGCTGCGGCAGAACGCCGATGGAAACATTACTTGATGGGAAATCGATCTGGAAGGAAAAATTAGTGAACTGAATTTGACCTGACAGACACCCTCTGAAAAATCGGTAACTGTCAGATCAAGTCTGAATTACTACAGTTAATCGGTGTTTTACGAATAGCTACTGTTCCACCATACCTTCGAGTTGCCATTTGCTAGGCATCTCAATACTCGTCTCACCATCCCTATCTAATCAGTCCATCGCCTTACCGTGAAAGGAGAATCTCTGTATGGGAGTGATGAAAAGAGCACTTCTTCGGCATGCCCATGATAGGTGTGTATCACGTGGTCCTCACCATCTAGAAGCCCTATCCTGTTTCTGTCACTACTAATCACCGCAGTTTGGAATCCAAAAGAGATAACATCCCCCTCCTTCACCGGTTGGCCCAGATCCTCAATGGCTTCAACCAGCCTTGTGTAGCGCTTCAGCGCCGGAGGGGCCATGTAGGGAATTCTTCTACCTAGCCTGCGCTGCCCATACACAACAAGTGCGACACAATCTGCGCCTAGGTGCATGTCAGTTTGATGCCTCCCCTCAGGTGTCAATGATGGGAAGTAAGTAAAAGGGACGCCCAGCATCTCAGTTAAATATCCTATATAACTGTCGTTGCGTCGAGCGACAAACTCGAATGCGCTAGGCCTCCCCCGTGTACTGACGACTCGCTCATCCAAATGCAGCTCACTATTAGATGTCATGATCCAGTGGGTACCCAGACCGAGAAGCCTTACCAGATCAGAAGCAGTGACGATATCTTCCCCCCTTAGTGATTCGACCTCTCTTATTCTATATGTGATCGGGGTTACACAACCTCGCTTGACCGATTCACAGCCTGATGTGTTGTCATAATCATTCGCCTCGGGATCTACGGTGTACCAGTACCAATTGGACTTGACGGCAGTATTGCATGAGTGCGGAATGTTGCCATCACCTGCATTCTGACCAAGAGAAATACATTGTTCCATCGGTCCTACAGGCTGTGGTGAGAGCCGTACCTCTTGACCTAGTCGATACC
>JBFFJV010000271.1:0-3908 GCA_041555695.1 Thiohalomonadaceae bacterium
CTGCTCAAGAATGGGGCTGGGAGGGGTAAAAAAACCCTGGGCTTACGCCGGACATTCTTTGTGCTTAAGCTGCCTGGTTTGATATTCAGCAGATCGAAGGCATCGAGATCATCGAAGGCCCCTACGATGTGGAGAACTTCGGCACCCTCAGTGGTGCGGTGAAAATCACCACCAAGGAGCCGGCACAGGAGATGCAGGGCGAAGTCAGCCTCAATATCGGCAGCTGGGGTTACCAGAAGGCCGCCGCAACGGTCAGTGGTGGAGGTGACAAGGTTCGCATGCTGGTCAGCATGTCGACAGAGACCGGCGACCAGTACGAAGATGGCGACGGCAACACCTTCTACGGGCAGATTGCCAATCTCAACCTGGTCGGTCCTGCAGCCATGGTGCAGTACAAGGATATCTATAAAGATATGCCGGCCTATGAAAAGCGTACCTTCCTCGGCAAGGCCTTCATTGATATCACCGAAAACCAGCAGCTCAGGCTGAGTCATACCGTCAACCGCAGTGACGACATCCTCTACCCCTCGAGCAAGATGGATGCCCTCTACGATGACTCCGATATCACCACTGTCGACTACAGCATTGCCAATATCGGCGACTACTCCAAACAACTCGACATTCAGTACTACAACTCCAGTGTCGAGCACCCCATGTCGACCTATTACCGCAACTCCTCCGGTCCCAATTCGGCTGAAGAAATGATTAGCGCCCTGAGCACCGAGGTGCAGGGAGTAAAGATCAAAAATTCCTTTGACCTCGACAGCAGCAGTCAACTGATGATCGGTGTCGATACCAGCACCCGTAACTGGGACGGCAGCTATGAGAAGAAGAGTGTCACCGATCCGATGATGGCTAATATGATCACCGGGCGTAAAAGTATCGATGATGTCGACACCAAAAACAGGGCCCTGTTTGCCGAACTGGAAAAACGCTACAGTGCCAGCAGCATCAAGGCCGGACTGCGCTACGATGACACCACTATCGAAACCGCCGGAACACTGAACCAGCCGGGCAACGATTACACCGGCGTTAGCGCCAACATCTTTGCCAACTACCAGCTAAACGACAGCACCCGCCTGTTTGGTGGTATCGGCCGGGCCAACCGCGTACCCGATGCGCGTGAGCTCTACTTTATGAGTGGCATGGGAATGCCCCAGCCGGAGATCGGCACGCCAACGCTGGAACAGACCACCAACACCGAACTCGACCTTGGGGTAGAGAAGCGTTACCAGAATGCCTCGGTAAAGGCGAAGGTGTTCTACAGCTCGCTTGATAACTTCATCTATTTCAACAGCAGTAAGATGACCAACAAGTTCGAGAACATCGACGCCACCATCTACGGTCTCAACCTCAGTGGTGACTACTTCATTAACGACAGTGTCTACCTCGATTATGGCCTCGCCCATCAGGTAGGTGAGAAGGCTCAGCCGCTGGCCGGCCAGACCGATACCGACCTGGCGGAAATCCCTCCCTACAAGCTCAACATCGCATTGAACTATGACTATGCGGCAGGCAGCAGTGCCAGTGTTGAACTGGTCCACGCCGGTAACTGGGCAAACTATGACGCCGACAACGGCGAGCAGCCGATCGATGGCTACTCGGTGCTCAACCTCAAGGGCACCCACGCCTTCGGCCAGCACTTCGAACTGACCGCCGGAGTGGATAACGCGACAGATGCCACCTACGCCGTCACCAACACCTATAACGATCTGACACTGCTGTTTGATGGTAATGGTGATGTGATGCTGATTAACGAACCCGGCCGCTACTTCTACATGCAGGGTACCTACCGCTTCTAACACACGACTACCGCAGCGCCCCTTTCAGGGGGCACAACCAGGCAGAGTCGCGGTTCCACTGGAGCCGCCCTCTGCCTTTTTTATGCGCCGCGCTCGGCCATCACCCGCTCCACTGTATCGACAATCGCCTGGGTCTGCGGGTCGATCTCAATATTAATGCGATCGCCTACCTGACGTGTGCCGATGTTGGTGCGTTGCAGGGTCTCGGGGATCAGGTTGACGTTAAACTCTGTCCCTTCCACATTCCCGATAGTGAGACTAATACCATCAATACCGATATAGCCCTTGGTGAAGACATATTTCATCCACTGCCCGGGCAGGCGGAACCACACCTGATGGTTATTCGGCGACTCGATCACCCGCGTCACCTCGGCGGTACAGAGAATATGCCCCGACATCGCATGACCACCGATGTCATCACCGAAGCGTGCGGCACGCTCCACGTTCACTCTGCCGCCCACCTCAAGTTCCCCCAGGTTGGTTACCTTCAGCGTCTCCTGCATCAAATCGAAACTCACCCGGTCACCATCGATAGCCACCACGGTAAGACAGCAACCGTTGTGCGCCACCGAAGCTCCCGGCTCCAGGCCCGGCAACAGCGGTTCGGGCAGGCGCACCACATGGGTACGGAAATTCTCTTTCTCTTCTATCTGCACCACCTCGGCGGTGCCCTGGACTATTCCGCTAAACATCTGCAACTCCGCATCAATTCAATCTCACCATTTTAGCACCCCTCACCCGGCGGTAGTGGGCAAAAGCAACGACTGCGCTATGATGGAACAAGGGGTATTAACTAATAGGGCTTGAGTGAACCTGACGACAACAACACGTTCTGGAGCTGTACTGGCCATGCTGGCGCTGTGTCTCGCCGCAGAGGTCATGGCGCTGTCGCCCGGGCACACCACTGCCGCCCCTCTTGCCGAGCTACACGGCTTTCTCTCCAACTACCCGTTGCTTGCCCCACTGCTCTTTGTACTGCTCTATGCACTGGCGATAACGCTGTTCCTGCCCGGCACCCTCTTCTGTCTGCTTGGCGGGGCACTATTTGGGCCATGGCTGGGCGCCGTGGTGAATGTATTGGGCGCAACGCTGGGGGCCACACTGGCCTTTCTCATCGCCCGCCACCTGGCGGCTGATATGGTAGAGCGCCATTTGAGCAACACGCTGCAACGTTTAAAAACGGGGGTCGAACAGGAGGGGTGGTACTTTGTCGCGCTATGCCGGCTGCTCCCCATGGTGCCCTACGATCTTTCCAACTACGCCTTCGGGCTGTGCCGTCTGCCATTAACGCAGTTTGCCGCAGCGACCGCGATGAGCCTGCTGCCGCGACTGACGGTCTACGCCTATATCGGCCACAGCGGTCTGTCATTGATCAGCGGTAAAGGTGACCGGCTATTGACCCTGCTGAGCATCGCGACACTGTTAGTCGCGGTGCTGTTGCTGCCACACCTTTACCGTCGTCTGCGCCACCCGATATAACCGTAAACGCGACTTTTCTAAGTCGCTCTGCTACTCGACCTTATAACCGGCTGCATTCCAGCCGGTCATGCCGTTGCGCACCACATGTAACTCAGCAAAACCCTGTTTGGCCAGCAACTGCGCCGCCCTGGCCGAACGCACATCGGTGCGACAGACGATGGCTATCGGGCTCTCACGATACGCCTCCAGCTCAGCAAGCCGTCCGGCCAATTGCTCCACAGGAATATTAAGGGCCTGGTGAATGTGTCCCTGTTCACCGCTGAACTCCTTTTCACTGCGCACATCGAGGATCAGCATATCGGAGGCCTGCGCCTTTAACTCCGCCACCTCCATCTTCGGCCCCTGACGCAGGCGACCGATCAGGCGCGGCAGAAAAGAGACCACGGCCAGCAGCGCCACAGCCATCAATATCTTCTGGATCAGCCCCTCACCACCGGCCACCGCCTCACGCCCCGCATACCCCAGATAGGTGTATGCAATCGCGCCGGGCAGCATGCCTAGATAAGAAGTAATGATGTAGTGCGAAAGCTTGATGCGGGTCAGACCCAGCGCATAGTTCAGGACATTAAAGGGGAACAGCGGCACCAGTCGCACAAAGGCGACAAAACGCCACCCCTCGGCCTCGAC
>JBFFJV010000272.1:0-3893 GCA_041555695.1 Thiohalomonadaceae bacterium
ATGCAGAACCGAGGGTATCCGTATATCAACTGCTAGGTTATCAATAAAGGAGTTAATGATGTACAAAGTCAGTATTGTTATGCTTGTGCTCTATCTTGCGGGTTGCGCCACAGCATATCAAAAACAAGGTGCAACAGGCGGATACTCTTCAACACAACTCGATACAAATGTTTTTCAAGTAACATTCAAAGGTAATGGCTACACAGCAAAAGATAGGGCTAGTGACTTTGCATTATTAAGAAGTGCAGAAATAACCCTTGAAAACGGTTTTGAATATTTTGTCATTGTTGAAGCCCAGCAGTTTTCAAAGAATAGCAGCTACACAACCCCAACCACTACAACAACAAGTGTTAATGCCAATACATATGGTTCAGCATATGGCTATGGTAATTACGCAACATACTCGGGTAATACCTACGGCACAGCTACATCAAGAACAACTGGTGGGCAGACATATAATATTTCTAAACCTAGAGCTTCTAACACCATTCTATGCTTTAAAGAGAAGCCAGAAGGGTTTTCATTCAATGCCAGGTTTATAGAGAAGTCACTCAAGGAAAAATATGAACTTAATAAGCCTGACGGCAACTCTAGTGGACAGTGAAAAATGTCACTCGCTCATCGCTCAGTTTTTTGCTCGCCCTGAGTATGATATTAAGTTCACAAAAGACAACGGTAGAACTGAATGTCAGATGAAACAGTAGACAAAACCCCAGATTGGAAACAACTAGAAAATCTGGTAGCCATGATTCAGAAGCAATTGTCTCCTGATGCTAATGTACAGCACAATGTGATGCTTGAAGGTGTTGATAGTGAAACGAAGAGGCAAATTGACGTATTAGTTGAACAAAACATTGGTCAATACACGATGCGTATCGTTATTGATTGTAAGGACTATTCTAAACCCGTAGACGTTAAGGGCGTAGAAGAATTTCATGGTTTAGTCCATGACGTTAGAGCGCACAAAGGCGCACTAGTCTGCCCGTCAGGCTTTACAAAGTCCGCCTTAAAACGCGCTAAAAAACTACAGATCGACTTGTATCGCCCAGTTTCTACAGGGAAGCATAAGTGGCAAGCAACAGTTACAGCGCCTGTCCTGTGTGATTTTAGAAGCAGCTATATGAGCTTTGGTATTAGCTGCTCCACTCCTAAGCCACTCACGCTTCCGCATGATTTCTATAACCTACCTGTTCAAGATGAAGAAGGGAATCAGATCGGAACGTCCTTAGAGACAGTGCAGGCAAAGTGGAATGAAGGCGTTCTCCCAAGCGATCCAGGCGAGCATGAGCGCATTTCGATTTTCGGTGATACTAAAGTTCTTATAGACAATGGGCACAATGACACTGTAGAGGTCGAATTAACTGTAGGCTTATTCGTCAAACAAGATTTATACCTTGGTCACTTGCCTATTGATGAAATAAACGGGCTAAAAGATGAGCATACGGGTGCCGTGGTTACGAATGCTTTTACTGTAGGTGGATTAAATCCTGAAGAGATCGAGCGCACATGGCAGCGTGTTGAAAATGAAGAATCATTAGAGTTTCAACCATTGCTCAAGGTAGTTGGGTACGATTGTTACGGTATAGGAACTTAACAAGGCTTTCCGGCAGTCACAGTCTCTACCGCGCCTGCTCTGCTGAAGGTGGCGTTAATGTCCGCTGAGGAAATAGCAGCGGACTACTAGAGTATGCATGGATAACGTCTCCTTCAGACGCGTAGCAGTCGTTAGTGAGAGAGGGAGGGGTAGTCAGGAAACGGCCAGGAGCGGTCTTCACGAACAAGAGACAATCATCGCCGCTATCCACCTCAAATCGGACATTTCCAGGAACAACAATGGCAAAGCAATCCCAGAGCCAATACACCAACGGCACACACCAGGATTGCTTCGCGCTGCTCACAATGATGAACTCTCTCCTTTACTCGTCTGTTTTAGGCAGGTCCACAGGACGCTTCGGCAGGGTCTTGTAGCCAGAGAACATGGCGGAGATTAGTCCGCTGCGTTCGCGAACCTCGGCGAACACTGCACCAGACACATGTAACACCACCGCACCCAGCAGGATGAAGAATACCCATACATGCGTGATGATGAAGGGCTTGCGCATGGTGCGCATCTCGTCCCAGGCGGTCGCATCGACCATCGACTTGTCGCCGGGCACCAGGCTTGCCGGATCGACGCCTGCCGGGGAGACCCATTCAGCGATCCAACCACCCAGCGGTGGGTAGTAGAGATCGGTGCCGGCAAGCAGCAGTCCGGTGGCAGCCTGGGCGAATAGCAGCAGGAATAGCAGCATCACCATCAGCTTGCCCAGTGGGTTGTGCCCAAGGTAGTGATGCGGCTCGCCGCTACGCAGACTGCGCAGGTAGGCTCGCAGCTCTGTCATGTAACCGCTGAATGACAATAGAGTTCGCCAGCGCGTGAAATGGCTGCCGCGGAAGCCCTGCACGATGCGCCACGCGAGGTTCACTGCGAAAATGTAACCGGCCCATACATGCAGTTCCTTCATCAGGATCTTTGCCTCGCCTGCAAGGCCGAGGGTCTTCCCGTTGTAGATGACCAGCCCGGTGCCCAGCAGTGCCAACACCGACAGGACATTGATCCAGTGGAACCAGCGCACACTGCGATCCCACACCTGATAACGACTTAATTCGACCTGTTGCATAACACACTCCTGTACAAGTAATTGGATAAGTAGGCCGAGATGCCTAGCGCATCTCGAACGCCTCCTGATGAAAACGGAGCCGCCCCGGCCACTCCTGGTGCAGTCCTTCGCGCAGGGCATCGGCAAAGCCTCGCGGGCCGCAGAACCAGACCTCCGCCCGTTTTGTCTCGTTCAGTTCTGCTGCCAGTGTCTCGGCGCTCAACGGGTCGCTGTGCTGGTCGTACACATGCAGCTGCACCTCGGGCAGTGACGCGCACAACGCCTGCAGGCGCTCGACGAACGGGTCGGACTCGCGGTCACGTACGCTGTAATGCAGGTCGGCAGCGTATTCGGTTGCACGCTCACCCTGCAGGGAATCGAGCCAGGCAAGGAAGGGGGTGATGCCGATACCGCCGGCCACCCATATCTGGCGGGCGCGTTGGTTGGTGCGGGAGAGCTGGAAGCGACCGTAAGGTCCCTCTACCTCCACAGGGCTTCCCTCGCTGAGTTTGCGAGTGAGAGTGCGGGTATAGTCGCCGAGCGCCTTTATAGCGAAGGTGACGGTGCGATCACCACGGTCGGCACTGGCGATAGTGAAGGGATGAGCCCCCTCGGCAGCGTCGAAGGTGACGAAGGCGAACTGGCCGGGGCGGTGGCCGTGCCATTTTCCATCAAGGCGACAGGTCACCTCGATGATATCGTTACTTGGGCTGTGCACAGCGGCTACGATACCGCTTGCCTTGCGTCTACGGCCGATGCGTCCGCTAAGCGAGATGATGCTAGCGATGCTGCCGGCGGTAAACAGCAGTGCCATTAACAGCCCAATGGGCTGACTCCAGTAACCGGCCGGGGCAAGCACCACCGAATGGAAAACCAGCAGCAGATAGAGCACCGGCATTGCCCGATGCAGCGGCCGCCACAGGCGGTAGGAGAACTGCTTCCACAGGGTCAGCGCCAGCAGTGCCAGCAGCACATAGAAGGCCCATTCGCCCAGCGCTTCGCCCATGTCGCGCAGCGGTTCAGCGAAGGCCGAAAGCTCATCCTCCTTGATGCGGCCGCCGCGGCCGGCCAGCGCCTTGAACAGGTCATCCGACATCTCCAGCAGCCAGTGCAGGGCGGCAAATACGACGGCCAGGATGCCGTTCCATTTGTGCAAACGATAGATGCGGTCCATGCCGCCGAGCGGTATTTCCAGCCAGGCAGGTCGGGTGGAGAGCACCATCGCCAGCGACATCAGGGCGATGGAAAACAGGC
>JBFFJV010000273.1:0-3892 GCA_041555695.1 Thiohalomonadaceae bacterium
GACTCGGAGATTCTGGCCGATGTCTATCTGGCCATGACCGGTGGTCAGACCTCGTTGTCTCTGGGTAGTGGTGAAGAGGGGGGGGGCCAGCAGCAGGGGATTCGTCGACTTAACAGCGAGAGAAAGCCTCTTCCTGTGATTCATGCGGCGGATGATGAACTTGGGTTGCACAATAAGCTGCTAGATATCATCGAGAAAAAAAGTGGTGGTGCACCTCTTTGGAGAGAGACGCTGAACCATTAATTGTGCTTTAGATTGACAGAATCATTGCTCGTTTATTCTTTATGCATGTATTTTCCAATACGAGATGTTTCAAGCCTAGGTAGTGTGATTCAGGGTTCAGAAAAGGGAGAGTGGTTCGTCGACAGTGTGAACTCAAATGAGCATTCCGGTTATCCATGTCGATAAAGGAGAATTTCTGACCCACAAACAGCGATCGAGAACCGTCGATGAGGTCGCTTGAGGGTGGGATAAGGAGGTATGAAAAACGAAGGAATATCCAAAAGCGGTCTTTATTCTGCAACGAATTTATTTATGGTGAAGGAGGAACGTAAGTATGCAAATCCTCTCCGACTCGCGTGGTTTCGAAACTTGGCATGGTGATGCTAGCATCAATATTAAATAGACCAGGCATCATAAACTGATAGGGGACATTGTCCACACCAACCTTGACCAGTGGAGTTCGTCTTGGGAGATCCTGATCCCCTGTATTCGTGCACGTGTAGCTGACGGTAACACTACTCCCACCACTAAGGATATAGGGAGAGTATAGCCGCATTTGTTCTACAATTTTACAACCTGAATCTGTTGAGCCTTCTGCGCACGAATCGATGGTTCTGTATACCTCGTCGCCGGGTGTGCAGAGTATATTCAATACACCCCCTTCATCACAGTCTGGTATAAACGTTTCGTCACGATAATCAAAAATATCGCAGGCCGGATCAGCAGTAATGGCGTAACGTGCACCAGCATGTGTTGCCTGTACCACCCGTGACCAGTTGAAGGTGGCCATGGAGAACTCAATGATAGCAAACACCAGAGTAGTGAATATCATGAAGGTAAGGGTAAATTCAACGAGCGCAGCGCCTGTCTGGTGGCATTTAGTCTTTACATTGATATGAGTGTTATAGGCCAATGTAACGCTCCTCTGTCTTGGCATTGAGGGTAATAGAGCCTAGATTGGCGAACGGCACGACGATTTCTCCGAAGTAACCGACAAAAGGGACTCTTGCGCTAACCTCGATGACACAAATATTCACGCTACCATCATTTTTGTTCACCAACCGTTGTTCGGGCAGGGGAATAGTAACGTCGGTCTCGTCGAGGCTGGGCAGGAGAGGAGTTGTGCCGCTGCCATAGGCTACCAGTTCTTTGGCTCTTTCGACTGCCGTCGATGCGTCCCATTCGGCCTGCGTAAGAGGAGTGCAATTGTCTTCAGTGATCTGAACGAGTCCGTCCATTCTTGCGAGATAGCGTGCACCAGTATTAACCGCTTTATCCAAGGTGTTCTGTTGGTAGAGGGCGCGGCCAAGCTCAGTGATCCCAAACAGCAGCATGATCATCAATGGCAGGATGATTGCGAACTCAACCATGGCGACACCGGCTTGGCGGTGCAATGATAATATATTATTCATAGAGCACTACTTGGTTTCTGACAACGATTTGCTGACGTTCCTCTTCTCCAACTTCACCGAGATATTCAGCATAAAAGTCCGAGGCTGGGGGAGGGTAAGCATGTTCTGTAAGGAAGAACTTGGCAAACTTGGCGGTGTCAGGGTCAACGAAAATGTTCGGGGTGTTTCCTGTGATCCCCAATTCTTGGCACTTTAGCATAGCGATATAGATTATGCGGCGGTTGGGTTGGCCGGCATCATTGGCTGCGGGCATACTGGTTTCAGGATCACCGTAATAGATGCGACACTTTTCATCGTTCAGACATGGGCTTTCAGTCAAGCCTCCAAGGAGTTCGTTCGAAATACTTGGGGGGTGAGCGTTGATGCCGTTAATATCGAATTGTTGTTCTGTCCACTGCCAGTTGTTGGGATCCGGGTCAACGGGATTAACGCCCAACTCCCACTGATAGTATTCGTAGCGACTGGTGAAAGTTGGGACGGTTTCTCCCTTGTGATAGGCCTGGTTGTAGAAAGAGGGTGGTGCTAACGGTAGGTTGGGATTCGTGTCATCAGGGTCGCCCGCACCGGTCCAACCGTCGTTATCGGCATCGGTATTTCCAGCCAAGTTACTGTTGAGACCGTAGGTCGAGGCGCATCCGGTCACCTCGGTAGTGGCCAGTGCATCGTTGGGGGCACCAGAAAATGTGTTTGCGTTGTCTCCATATTTGTCGTCGATCGGGAAGGTACACATTCCGCTGACTACATTCAGTTCCGCTGCCGGGGTCAAGTTGTCATCGCGCGGGTAGTCGATAACATTGGGGGCCGGTGGGAAGTCCGCTTTAAGGTCTTCCACTGAGTTATCGTAGATACCGAAGCGCGTGTTGAGTCCATAACGCCCGTATGAGGTCTTGCCACCTGTCAGGGTAGATATGTAGGGCTCGATACAGCCCCCAAGATCCTCATTGGCCATTTGATAGGAGAGATCCTTATTCAGGTTTCCGGTAATAGGTTTAAATGGTTGAAGGAAACCAAAGTTACCCGGCTCCCAAGTACCAGCACCCTGTTCCTTCATCACCACCATTTGTCCAGGCTGGAATGGCTCCCCGGCTTCTGCCGGGTCACAGACTAATACGGGGGGCAGGTTACAGAGTAGCGGTCCACCAGCCCCCGCCACCGCAGAAACGCGGGTTGATGCAACCTGCGCGACGCCGTCATCAAGGATTAAGCCGAGAACGGGCAGGAAGAATAGGCTAATTTGATAGTGCCCCTCATCAACCAGTTCAGGATAGAGTTTTACCTTGACGTAGAAGGCTTGATCATCTGCAATTGTAGGGCATTTATTTGGTTCTTCTGCTGTAGGCGAGCAGTCAGTGGGGCGAGCGCCATCATTCTCAGAACCAATCCATGAGTAGAATTCAAAGGCATTGTCCGGAAGTATGTTGAGAAGCTCAGGTTCATTCGCAAATCGCCCCTGATGTGCAATAAAGGCCTCTCTGGCTGCTGCTTTTGCATCGAAGATGGCATTATCTCTGGCGTCCAGTTCAGCCGCTGCCGCCATTGCGGCGGCATCTGCGGCATTTTGCATCTCGGTACGCAGGACATACAACCTACCTAGATCCAGTGCTAGTGCTGCAAAACCGATCAAAACGACGACGAAAAGAGCTGCCATGACGGCGATGGCACCACGCTGGTGATCAACAAACCTTGTCATTATTACTTGCACCTCTGTTGTCATTCATTGTCGGTCTGCATTCAATTGAAAGGATAGATAAATAAGAGCATCTGATCAATGTACCTACTCTTTATATTAGTAAGTTTAGATCATTTCCCATCGACAATCATATAAGAACACTTATATATGAAAATTAGTCGCTAAAATAGTAAATAGCGAGTCTTACGGGTAAGACTCGGTCGTACTATGTTTTAGACTCTTTTGGGTGTATGGCAAAACAGCGCCTCGTTAGTGGGACGCCGTACTATCTTTATATTGTAGAGAGTCAGGTATTGATCAACAGATGAGTCCAGATACTCAGGGCGTAACCAAGGGCGATAGCCCAGGTCCACTTCAGGTGAGTAAAGAAGGTGTAGGTGCCACGAGCCGAACCCATGAGTGCAACACCGGCCGCTGATCCGATTGACAATAGTGAGCCCCCGACCCCCGCAGTGAGTGTGACCAGCAGCCATTGGTTAAGGTCCATTTCTGGCTGCATGGTGAGCACGGCGAACATCACTGGGATGTTGTCGACGATGGCCGAAAGAATCCCTATCAGTATATTGGC
>JBFFJV010000274.1:0-3880 GCA_041555695.1 Thiohalomonadaceae bacterium
GCCGGATGACATGCCCTCGCATATCAAAAGTGCACTGACTGCGACTTCGCTTTCTATTCCGATTTTGCGGGGCCGACTGGCACTGGGGACCTGGCAGGGGATCTATCTGTGGGAGCATCGCCACGCTGGCGGCAACCGTCGATTAATTGTTCACCTCGGGGAGTAACGGCTCGTGTATGAAGTGATTATGCAGACTGCCGGACTTATCGTCTGTGGGGTGCTATGGCGGCTCTTTACCCCGCAGGGGCTGAAGGCCGATGTGTTACGCCCCAGCCTCACCGGGCTGGTCTATGTATTGTTATTGCCGGCACTGGTACTGGTGGTGTTGTGGCGGGCACCACTTAGCCTTGATGCGGTACGGGTGGCGGTGGTGGCGATGCTGGGGGTAGGCATCGGTATGGGGGCAGCGTGGCTCTGGTTCATGCGACGCAAACCCTCAAGTGCGGCACTGGGTGCATTATTAATCGCCGCCGCTTTTCCTAACGCCACCTATATGGGCTTACCGGTACTTGAGGCGACGCTGGGAAGTTGGGCGCGTAGCGTGGCGGTGCAGTACGATCTTTTCGCCTGCACGCCACTGCTGCTCAGCGTGGGGGTGATGCTGGCTTACCACTTTGGTGATAGCGGCGAGCGGCAGAGTCCGTTGAAGAACCTGCTGCAGGTGCCGCCGTTGTGGGCGGCGATCATTGGCGTGACGCTCAACCTGCTGGCAGTACCACTGCCCTCGGTAATCGGTGGCATGCTCGATATGCTGGCGGCAGGTGTGGTGCCACTAATGCTGTTTTCGCTGGGGCTGGGTTTACGCTGGGACAGTAGCTGGGCGACACACCTTAACCTGGTCTTTCCGGTGGTGCTGATTCAGCTGCTACTGACACCGCTGCTGGTGTGGGGCGCCAGTGATCTGGTTGGCCTGAGCGGCGAGGTGCGCACTGCGGTGGTGTTGGAGGCGGCGATGCCAAGCATGGTGCTGGGTATCGTGCTGTGTGATCGCTACCGTCTCGACAGTGGCCTCTATGCCATGGCGGTGACATTAAGTACCGCCTTGAGTATCGTGACCCTGCCTGCCTGGTTCGCCTGGATGGGTGGGGCGTGATGGGGCAGGTGATTTGCCGCTTTGATGAACTTGCCGACCAGCAGTGTCGTGAGTTTGAGCTGCAACAGGACGGGGAGACGCTGCCTGCGTTCGTGCTGCGCCTGGGTAAGGAGGTGGTGGCGTACCGTAATCGCTGCCCCCATACCGGGGCAACGCTCAACTGGATGCCTGATGATTTTCTCAGCCTTGAACGTGAGTTCATTCAGTGTGCCATCCACGGTGCCCTGTTTCGTCTGAATGATGGTTTGTGCGTACACGGCCCCTGTCGTGGTCAGTCGCTGCAGCCGCTTGCAGTAACCGTGGAAGCTGGAGTGATTTCTATATAATTCTGGTAACTCTATGTTTTTCTAAAGAATATGTTAGGATGTAGGAAAATAACAGAGCTAAGTGACGAGCTATGCGAAATGGATTGCTAAGAACACTTTTTCTATTGCTGCTATGCCAGGGGGCTAGCGCAGCAGAGACTGTCTATGTCCACGACCAGTTGCGTCTGGGAGTTCGGGCAGCCCCCAGCTCAGCAGAAAAGTCGATTGCGGTGGTCACCACGGGTGATCCACTGGTTGTGCTGGGAGAGCAGGATAGTTTTATGAACATCCGTACCGAGAGTGGTCTTGAGGGATGGGTTAGCAAGAGTTACGTGAGTACGGAGCCACCAGCGCGTACTCAGTTAAAGAGCCTGCAACAGGTACACCAGACCCTGCAGCAACAGCATGATGCTTTGCAGCAGCAATTGAATGAGAGTCGCCAGCAGGCAGAGCAGAAGGCGCAGCAGCTGGAACAGTTGAGTCGCGATAATGCCGGGTTACAGCAGCGTCTTGCCAGCTACACCAGCACTACCCCGGGTTTTTATGAAAAGTACCGCTGGCCGATGTTTATCGCGCTGCTGCTCTGCTGTTTTGGTGCCGGATGGTATGTCGGGGTACGCTGGAAGGCCCGGCGCGTGGCCGTGCGTATTGGTGGTCTGGAGATCTGAGCTAGCGCTTATTCACCGAAGCGTCTGGCGCCGTAACCGCCGCTGGAGCTGATGTGTCCGCGGTAGAGCTGCGGCAGCTCTTCAACCACCGAGTTTTGTACCGAGGGGCGGCTTAGTAGCTGCTCTGACCAGGCCTGCATCTTCGGCATTCCTTCCAGTAGCCCCATCGGTTGCCACTGCTCCAGTAAGGCCAGACGCATGAACAGTGGCGCATAGGCAGCATCCACCAGTGAGAATTCCCCACCATTGAAATACGGGCCGCTCAGCTGCTCGTTCACCAGCGCAAGCTTGTCGCGCAGCTCCTGCTCCGCCTTGTCGCAGCCCTCCTGTTCCTGCGCCATTACCATATTGAACTGACACATAAACAGAGTGGAGGCGAACTCGATCCAGGCGCGGTTATGTGCCTTGCGTAGCGGGTCGGCCGGGTGTAGTGAGGGCGGATTGACCTCATCAAGGTACTCCATAATTACTGCCGACTCGAACACCACCTCATCCCCAACCTTTAGTACCGGCACCTTGCCCAGCGGTGAGATGGTGCTGAACCATGGTGGTGGCTCCTTGAGGTTGATATAGGTGATATCGTAGTCGACACCCTTCTCCTGCAGCACGATCACAGAGCGCTGGACAAAGGGGCAGATCTTGAAGCTGATGAGTTCCGGTTTCATTCTTTTTTTTCCGCTTATCGATAATATCGAAACATCATAGAAAGAGCGGGCGGCAATGGCAACCAGTGAACCTGAATTATGGGGTGTTTTGTGGTGCGGGGGTGAGAAAAGAACTCCCCACCCGAATGGGCGGGGAGGTACTGCCTGGTAAACCGAGCTTAGAAGGCCATGATGGTGGTCAGCTGGGTTTGGGTGTTGTCGGTACCACCGTCCGGGCTCTGGTTGGAGCTTTCCAGAGAGAAACGGACATTATCAGCATAGTTGTAGTTCACACCAAAGCTGGTGGTGGTGGTATCGGCATTGGCGGTGGCTGCATTGTTGGTCGAAGCCATGTAGCCGAGACGGAAGCCCCAGGCGTTGTTTGCCATGATCTGCATCTCCAGCGAGGTGGCTGAGAGATCCTTGGTCATGTACGCAGGTGGGGGCGGTGTCAGCGGGCTAATTTTCATCTCATAGTCACTGACACTGGTCAGGATAACCTGAGTGTCCATACCGGCAATCTTGCCCTGAGCCTGAATGTCGAAGCCATTACTGGTGACTTCGTGATTATTCACGTCGTTAAACCAGGGGGCAGGAGTTCCTGCCGGTGTCATGGAGCCTGGGGCCTGGGTCATGTTTTCGAACAGGGTAGAGGTGGTTCCTTCGTGAGTACCGCTCACACCGAATGCACCCACGGTGAAGTTCCAGCCAGCCAGTTGCGGGGTGTCATAGGTCACACGGAAGAGGCTGCCCAGGCTGCCGTCGTTATCCAGTCCGCCATTGTCGTAGGTGCTGTTAAAGCCCATGCTCCATACACCTGCAGCGACCTTGACACCGTTGCCGCCATAGAAGGCAGTCAAGCCGGTGGCCGGACCTTTACCCAGACCGAGTCCCATGGACTGGGCGGCGTTGGTGCGATCCGAGCTGTCGAACATCGCCAGTTCTTTATGCAGGCCGGTGTTGTTGCTCTCGATCGCGATGAAGGGACCGTGGCCCATGGTGCCGTAGTAGCTCAGACCGGCATTGCCGGAGGCAACCGGACGGGAGTATGTGCTCTGTACATGGACGATACCGTCGCCGTTGAACAGGATGTTGGCACCCATGTTCTCTGACAGCTTACCGCCGATCATGATGGCGCTACCGGCAGGGATTGCCAGCTCGCTACGGCTA
>JBFFJV010000275.1:0-3873 GCA_041555695.1 Thiohalomonadaceae bacterium
ACCTGGCCGACAAGAAGCATGAGATCTATGACGAGGATCTGCAGTCACTGGCGACCGAAAGTAATATCGAGCAGGCGGTGAAGGAACGCTACAAGTTGCTCTCACTCAAGGTCTGCTCCGAGACTGGCGAGACCCCCGAGGCGTGCATCACCCTCGCCATCGACGGTGAGGAGCACAAACTCTGCGCCAGCGGCTCCGGACCGGTGGATGCCACCTTTAAGGCGATTGAGTCGCTGGCGCAGAGCGGCACCGAGTTGCAGCTCTATTCGGTGAATAACATCACCTCCGGCACCGACTCTCAGGGCGAGGTGACGGTACGCATGGAGAAGGCAGGGCGCATCGTCAACGGTCAGGGGGCTGATACCGATATCGTCATCGCCTCGGCCAAGGCCTACCTCAACGGTATTAACAAAATTCTCATCCCCGAGGCGCGTCTCAAGCCACAGGGCAGCGACGTTTAATCCGCATGGATCCGCAACAGCGCAACTATCTCGACGCCATGGGCATCCAGCTGTGGGAGCGGCGTGATCTGCCGACTCCCGCTGACAATGAGGAGGGGCCGGCAGAGTCTGTCGAGGCCGAGCCACAAGCTGTCGAAACGCCTGTTGTGGAGTCAAAGTCTGCTGTGTTGCCGTCTGAATCCAGGCCTGCATCTAAGCCGGAACCTGCCGCGAAACCGCTGGCCGTAGAGTCCACAGCACCAGCTGCGGATGATGGCGTTCCCGCCTGGCTCGACGAGGCTCCACCGCTGGATGAGCCGGGTTTCGACCTGGAAGAGGGGGAGATCGATGAGGCTGACTTTATTTGCGAGACCACCGTACCGGCCCTGCCTGATATCAATACCCTTGACTGGCCTGCGCTAGAACAGCGGGTGAGTGAGTGTGTACTTTGCCGGGAGCTGGTCGACAGTCGCAGTCAGCCGATCTTTGGCGTTGGTAACCCGCAGGCCGATTTGATGATTATCGGTGAGGCCCCGGATCCGGATGAAGACCAGCAGGGAGAGCCCTTTGTCGGTAAGACCGGTCCGCTGTTTAATGCCATGTTGCATGCCATGGGCTTTAAGCGTCAGCAGCTCTACATTACCAATGTATCCAAGTGTTGCACCCCGGGCGATCGCGACCCAAAGGTGGATGAGCTGGCTAGCTGTGAGGCCTTTATTCAGCGCCAGATCGCACTGGTTCAGCCCCGGGCCATTCTGCTGGTGGGGCGTATTGCGGCACACCAGTTGCTCAAGGTTGATACCCCGCTTGGTAAGCTACGCGGAACCACGCATCACTACGCGGGTAATATTCCCGTAGTAGTGACCTATCACCCCGGTTACCTGTTGCGCTCACCGTTGAAAAAACGTGAGTCATGGGATGACCTCTGCCTGGCCCGGAGTCTGCTCGACTGATGAGTGCGGTAAGGGAGGAGTTACAGCCATTGCTGCGTCCTATGCTTGATGAGGATGTCGCGGTGGTCATGGCGATTGAAGAGCAGGTCTACCCTCACGGCTGGACGGTAGGGATCTTCCAGGACTGTCTGCGGGTCAACTACTCATGCTGGGTGCTGGTGCTGGCGGATAAAGTTATCGGCTACGGCATTATGTCGGTAGCGGCAGGTGAGGCACATATCCTCAATATCGCCATCGCCCCGGAGTATCAGGGCAAAGGGCGGGGACGGGAGGTGCTGATGCACCTGCTGGCGACCGCCAGACGGCTCGGCGCTCAAGATGCCTTTCTTGAGGTGCGCCCCTCTAACCAGATTGCTGTGCGCCTTTATGAAACCATCGGTTTTCATCAGGTGGGTCTGCGTAGTGACTATTACCCCGCCGAAAAGGGGCGCGAGGATGCGGTGATCATGGCGCGTGACCTGGGGGGTATGGAACCTTAGTGCATCGCATCAGTCCCACCGTTATAATTGCCCCCTCATTTGAAGTTGTCACCGGTTGTATATTCCATGTCCGAGATCCAGAAGCAGGTACAGGAGCAGGCGAAAAAGCGCCGCACCTTCGCCATCATTTCCCACCCCGATGCGGGTAAGACCACCCTCACCGAGAAGCTGCTGCTGTTCGGTGGGGCGATTCAGCTCGCCGGTACGGTGAAGGGGCGCAAGGCGGCACGCCACGCCACCTCCGACTGGATGAAGCTGGAGCAGGAGCGCGGTATCTCGGTCAGCTCCTCGGTAATGCAGTTTCCCTACCGTGAACACACCGTCAACCTGCTCGACACCCCCGGTCACGAGGACTTCTCTGAGGATACCTACCGTACCCTTACCGCGGTCGACTCGGCGCTAATGGTGATCGATGTTGCCAAGGGTGTTGAGGATCGCACGATTAAGCTGATGGAAGTGTGCCGCCTGCGCGACACCCCCATCATCACCTTCATCAACAAGCTCGACCGTGAGGGTAAGGACCCAATCGACCTGATGGATGAGGTCGAGGATATCCTCAAGATCAAGTGCGCCCCGCTGACCTGGCCCATCGGCATGGGTAAGAATTTTAAGGGGGTCTACGACCTCTACAATGACAGCATCACCATTATGTCCGCCACCCACGGCGGCAAGAAGCTGGATGGTGAGATCATTCAGGGGCTCGATAACCCGCGCCTGGATGAGCTGTTTGGCACCCTGATCGCCGATTTCCGCGAAGAGGTGGAGCTGGTGCGCGGTGCCAGCCACGAGTTTGACCAGGAGGCCTATCTGCGTGGAGAGCTCAGCCCGGTATTGTTTGGTTCTGCGATTAATAACTTCGGTGTGCAGGAGATCCTCGATGCGCTGGTCGACTACGCCCCGGCACCGCTAGCTCGCCCCACCAAGAGCCGTGAGGTGGATCCGGCTGAAGAGACGTTCTCCGGTTTCGTCTTTAAGATCCAGGCGAACATGGACCCGCAGCACCGCGACCGCGTGGCCTTTATGCGTGTCTGCTCCGGTCGCTTTGTGCCGGGAATGAAGATGAAGCAGGTGCGTATCGGCCGTGATGTGAAGATCCCCAACGCCATCACTTTCCTCGCCCAGGAGCGTGATCACGTTGAAGAGGCCTGGCCCGGTGACATCATCGGCCTGCACAACCACGGCACCATTCAGATCGGCGATACCTTCACTCAGGGGGAGGACCTTAAGTTCACCGGCATCCCGCACTTTGCGCCGGAGCTGTTCCGCCGCGCCGTGCTGAAGGACCCGTTGAAGTCCAAGCAACTGCTGAAGGGGCTGCAGCAGCTCTCCGAAGAGGGGGCGACCCAGCTGTTCCGGCCGTTGAAGAATAATGACCTGATACTGGGGGCGGTCGGTGTGCTGCAGTTCGATGTGGTGGCACAACGCCTGAAGGATGAATACAAGGTCGATGCCATCTTCGAGGCGATTAACGTGGCTACCGCACGCTGGGTTGAGTGTGATGATGAGAAGACGTTTGAGGAGTTCCAGCGCAAGAGTCAGGATAACCTCGCCATTGATGGTGCGGGTGACCTTACCTATATCGCCCCCACCCGCGTGAATCTGCAGCTGGCTGAGGAGCGTTATCCGGATGTAGCCTTCCGTGCGACACGGGAGAAGTGATATCTGCACTGCTTTGAATAATAAAGCCGGTTAATTCCCGGTACTGCTCAGTTAAGAGAGTGTCGTTGCGAGCGAAAGCGAAGCAATCTCGATTTTCCCTGGTATAGGCTCAAAATCGAGATCGCCGCGGTCGTTTCACTCGACAACATGCTCCCTGCGTTGTCTACCACCTACCTCCGTGTAGGCGTCCCTTGCGATGACATCAAGCCTGTTAACTGAACGGTATTGGGTTAATTACAGCATTTTGTGCGGTGTCTCAAGAGTATGTTGATGTCAGTGGTAGCGATGATTCTCACCAGACACCACTGCTGATAGACGCTGTTCTCCCGAGCGAATAAATAG
>JBFFJV010000276.1:0-3825 GCA_041555695.1 Thiohalomonadaceae bacterium
ATCAGTCTACTTCTGGCTCGTATATCTTTGTAGCCCGCTGGGATGAGGTGGGAGGGTGGTTGAAGGATGGGGACAAACTGAATGTCGCCCCTGCACGCACGGCCCACGACCCGAGCCTGGCCTACTCAAGTGACGATACTACCCTCTACATCGCATTTGAAGAATATGTCAGTGGCTGGCCTGAGATCTTCGTGAAGCGCAAGCGGCTCACTCCCTGAGGCTACAGCGGTAGCGAATCAGCTTTCACGTAAGTGGGAGTGCAGAGTGCTAAACAAGAAAAAGCCCGTACCGGGTGAACCGTGTACGGGCTTTTAGTGTTGGTGCCGAGGAGAAGACTCGAACTTCCACTCTCCACGAAATGTCACGTAAGCCTATGATATAAAAGGGTATGTTGTGGCTGATTGGTCACTCTGAACCACCAGTTTGGACCACCAAACTGGACCTGATAAAAGCATATCATTAGCCAAGCAGATTTCAAATTTGACCCCAAGTAGAATCGGCAGCCCCATGATAACTTGCTGATTTCTCTAAGACTTTAATCCTGACGGTTCGTGTTGGAAGAGGACAATTTGGTGGCTCTGTGGCAGTGAAGGCGTTAAACTTTCACTGTTGCAGCAATGGCCTAAGGAAAGGTATGACAATACAGTGTTTGAGCCCCTCCGCGTGGCGTGAATTCAGAGGCACTCCGAGTTGCCCGGGTGTAAATAATACAACCCACTTGGCGAAGATTTCAGATCCAACCGGTAAGCTGCACGATTGCTATGTGAAGCTTCTCCCCACTAATACTCCTGCACTGTTAGGTGAGGCTGTTGGTTGGTCATTGGCAAGGGCGGCTGATGTGGCTTGTCCACCATTTGCTGCCATTATCATGGTTCCCCTCGATAAACTCCGTGAGAATATGACTCTCCCATCCGAGATGGATGAGTGGGAATTCTGCCCCGCATGGTGTTGTGAGCTCGTTCCAGGCAAGTCAATGCGCCAAATTCATAAATGGCTATATATGTTGTCATTACGGAAGTGTTTACGTAGCCAAGATGTGAAGAATATTGCGGCTTTCGATTATTGGTCAGACCTACGAGATAGGAACATGGGCAATGTCATCCGTTCGGAAAGTGGCGGATACATCGCAATTGACCATGAAACTATTCTACATGACATCTTATGGCCTCCCGCAGGAAAGATTTTTCACGAAAGAAGCCTGCTTGCTGAGGCAGAGAACGAGCTACCGGCAGCTGATTTTAAAAAGTTCCAAGGAGGTATGGTTCTCGCCGCTGACAAACACATGGATGCTCTTTCAGCAGTTCGTGCCGAAATTGAACGGCTTATTAACATGATTTATCCACATCTTGCTGCTACTTTAACACCGAAGGTCACGAATATGCTTGATGCGCGAGCCCAAAAAGGTTGGCTTGCTGCTGATATGGGAGTAATCGCATGAGCACACGACCAGATTTTGGCAATGACTTCTCTCATCTCCTTGAGCAAGCGAGTAATTCACCCGAGGCAGCTTTCTCTGGTGCATGGTCTTATGTTGAATTCCAGCCTGATGCATTTGTTCCACAAAGCTATACCATTGGGGTAGTCGTTCAACCAATGCAAGATAGGCTGTATTTCAAACTTCTGGAGGACTTCAAGAAGTTCGACTGTTTATATGAGGGTAGTCTTTCTCAACGTGATCTTCGTGATCTTATGTTCCACGCAGAAGAAACTTTGCGCATATCTAGTCAGAATAAAGCGGCCATCCCGGAAGTTAGATTTGACACTGCAAGCCTAAGGCTGTCAGCTCCTCAATATACCTCGGGCGATAATATTGAGACGACTGTTGAGAGACTCTTCTCTGAAGTCGTAGTGATGGCTTGGAGCCAGAAGAAGCAGAAAAGTGATTTTGTGTCGATAGACACCCCACACGCACGCTCGCTAGTAAATGAAGAACTAAAGCGTATTGCCAGCTTGGACTATGACCGCATTGTTAGACAAGGCGACAATGGTGTTCTGCTAGAAGAAGATGGAATAAAACACTATTTGGATCTCAACCTGGTTACAGGTAAGGCATGCGGTAGTGTGACCTCTGTCGTTTACAAATCACCTCAAACCGTCGAACTGAATGTGCTGAAATCAAGTCGAGATTTGACTACGTTTTCGCGTGTAAGAAAAATGGACAATATAGGCTTATTTTTGCTTATGCCTGATGAAACCTCTATGGGAGCAAAGGAGTTCAGCAAGATAGGTGAAATAATTGACCAGTATGGGTGGAAGTTAGAGCAGGATGGATTCCGTGTAGTAAGTATGCCATCTCCTGCTGATCTTGCCGCTGAGATATATAACTGGGCAAAACCAACCTTTGCCTAATGTGCATGATCTGTATATGGCAGCAGAGAGTATTTTGAAATTTGCTATGGTGAGCCGCTCACGTTTAGGTCACTGACAGCTCACCCTCCACCACAATATCATCGTCCTCATCAGGCCCAGAAGCTGTTAGCAGGAGGTCGGCAGCTGGTGGTTTATCCCGCAACTCGACTATTTCCGCAGCCGTTAGCTCTGTGATCTGTAATTCGGGCAGGTCCTCCACCCCGGCGCTGTGATCGTTTCTCTGGGTGAGGGTGTGGCGTTGCACGTCAGAGGATAGCTTGAGGACCGTCGCAGCTGCGGCCAAGGCTCGCATGATTGCTCCGGTCTCTTTGGGATCTGCGGCTGGCGGCAGGGCGTTGAGCTGCTCTAGGCGCTCCGTTACCTGCACGCGGATCTGGCGGGAGAGTGCGAGATCATCCAGGACGGCACGCGCCACTTCACTCCTGATGGCTTCGTCTGTGAGAACTCCGTGAAGCTCCTGGCGGGCTCCCTTGATGGTTTCCTCTGTGAGAGCACCTTTTCGAGCTCCATGGCGCTTTAGAATGCGCTTGATGGTGCTATGGCTCGCCCCGGTGTGTTCAGCAATTGCTGGCACGCTGTAGCCGACTTCTCGCAGAGCCACAATTTTGGCTTCTGTGTCAGGCGCTGTAGGTTTTCCAGGCATATTGGGATTTACCACTGGTTTATTTATTCAACACCACCGGTAGGAAGGCATAACTACCCCAAGGCCCGTCACATAGACCGACCTTGGGATGCCTGGCCACCGATGGAACACCACCGTATAGGGTCCTACTCAACTTGTTGCCGCTTTTATTGCACCAGTCGCTAGCTGAGTTAAGGCACTCACGACTGGTGCTCACCTGCGCAGACCGCAACACCCCTTTTCAGGAGACCACCCGCCTGCTTGTGGGCTATGCAGGTTTACCTCATCGCCCATTTACGACCATGCTCGAGCGTTCGTAGCCACCGACAAAGCATGGAAGACAGCACATTTAGTATAGTCAGCTGCTCCTTAATTCTTACCCGATGTCAGGGAGTTGAGGGTAGAGGTTGTCAGTGATGAAGCGATTCACCTCTTCTTCACTAACTCCACTATCAAGCAGCTTTTGAGCTCGATTCATAACGCCTGTGAGACGATCCATGGCGTTTGTTACCACCAGGGTTAGCACCTCTCTAGGCTCGATCCCCGAGGTCTCAGAGAGCTGGTTGATGGCGTTTAGGTGTATACCTTCAATCTTGATCATGTATTCCTTTGCACCTTCTTTGGCTAGTTTCTCCCGGCTCAGGCGTTTCCGTTCAGCGGCAGACATAGGTTTGCCGAATTTCGGTGGACGTCCTCTGCGGCTGGGCTGTTTAGTCTTGTCACTCATTATCTGACCTCATGAACAGGGTATTATTATATCACATATGTGACTTGTCACAAATATAAGGTTATGTAACAATTTGCCTAACGTTCGTTAGGCAATGTGAAACAGG
>JBFFJV010000277.1:0-3808 GCA_041555695.1 Thiohalomonadaceae bacterium
CCCGTTATCGGCCGTTGTCATAGCTGTGGCGGACTTGCTGAGGGAGCCGCCGCTGGTTTGCACCACGATGAACATTTTTTACCTGAATTATGGCTGCAACCGGGCTGGTGCAGCGATGATTCTGCTATGGAGTGCTTATATTTTGTGCAAAATGGCTTGTTTTTAAAGGGTTTGCGATAAGTTATCCACAGATTTAAGAGATGGTTTCCAAGTTTGCTGCGGGTGGGATAATTTGAGAAAGGTGAAATTATTGATAACTAACTATCTGAATTGGATGGATAAAGAATAACTATTGAGAGTGAGGCGATGGGGCGTACACCGGTGGCCGGACTCTACTCCCCAGCCTGTACACAGCCTTATCCACAGATACGCAGGGGCTGTGGAGAAGTGGGAAAAGTTAGCCCTGCTTCCACAGCGAGAGCAGTTTGGTGCTCTCGGATTTACGCTGTTGCAGGATATTTTTAAAGGCGTTGGGATCCTTAATGTGGGTCAGCTCCCCCTCTCGCGGGAAGTGCAGGTCCTGCAGGCGCGACAGCCAGAAGCGTAGCGCGGCAGCGCGTACCATCACCGGCCATGCCTGCTCTTCGGCCTCGCTGATGGGGCGTACCCTGCGATACTCGCTGAGCAGTGCCACGGCCTTTGCCTCGTCTATCGCGCCATCTTCGCGACTGCACCAGTCGTTAAGGGTAACGGCCACGTCGTAGAGCAGTACGTCGTTGCAGGCGTAGTAGAAGTCGATAAGGCCGGTGAGGCTGTCGCCGTCGAACAGGGCGTTGTCGCGGAACAGGTCGGCATGGATCACACCGCGTGGCAGGCTGTCGAAGCGGTGCGAGGTCTGGAAGGCCAGCTCCTCCTCCAGTATCGCCCGGTCTTCGCTGCTGAGATGCGCAAAGACGGCATCACGGGTGGTGCGCCACCAGTGAGGGCCGCGGTCATTGTCACGCTGCCCCTGAAATTTCTGCCCGGCGAGGTGTAGTAGTGCCAGGGCGTGGCCGATGGCGGAACACTGTTCGGTGTTGGGGCTGTCGATACCGCGGCCGTTAAGTCGCATCACCAGGGCGGCGGGTTTGCCGTTGAGTTCGCGCAGGTAGTTGCCGTTATTGTCGGCCAGGGGGTGTGCGCTGGGTACCTCGTTCTCGGCGAGAAAGGCCATCAGATCGAGAAAATAGACCAGCTCTTCGGCGCTGTGGTTCTCGAACAGGGTAAGTACCATGCGCTGATCACGGGTGGTGACAAAGTAGTTGGTATTCTCGATACCGGCGCTGATGCCTTCGTATTCGACCAGCTCGCCGAGCGAGTAGTTTTGCAGAAAGGCTTGGAGTTCGTCCTTTTCCACCAGGGTATAGACAGACATAGGTTTGCGTCGCGTTATTGGTGTGGCGTGATCTTATCCGCCTGGGCGGCGGAAAGACAGAGCTGTGAGAAAATTTACCAGGTAAATAGGCGCCACTTCACCACTTCCGGGTCATTGAGGGAGTTGCGGCGGGTCTCCAGTGAGCCGTCGTGATCACTATCTACCAGATAGTAGGGCAGTCCCTTGCTGGGGGTGATTTTAATCATATAGAGCTGACCGTTAACCCGGTACTCCTCTACTACCTCCTGACCGCGCTTTTTGATCGTGACCTGCGGCTCCAGCCCCTCCTCCACCTGACTGTAGACATCCTCTTCGGGGAGTGCCGGCGGCGGCGGGGCATCGCTCATCACTTCTTCGGCCAGGACTGAGGTGCCAGGCAGGGCGAGTAGCAGGGGCAGGATGAATAGGGTGCGCATCGGACTCTCTTATGGGTTATCGGTTCTGTTCATTATACGCAGGAATTTGCCATATGGCGCTCAATCGGCAAGCGGGTGAAAGGCACGGTGGATATAGGCGATGATCGCCTTAATTTCACTCTGTTTCAACACCGATTTCCAGGCCGGCATGGAGGTACCGGGCAGCCCCTCCTCGATGGTCATTTTCAGTCTCTCGCGGCCCATGCTGCGCATAAACTCGGGGTTGGTGAGGTCTCTGGCATGGGGTTCCATGAAGGTGCCGATCCAGTTTTTGCCGGTGCCATCGGCACCGTGGCAGAAGGCACAGTTGGCCTGGAAGAGTTGTTCACCCTCTTGCTCAAGCTTACTCGGGCTTTGCAGCTGCGGCGGGATATCGTGTACTGCATAGGGAGTGGCGCCGCTCAGGGTATCGGGTGTCGGCGGCGGATTTTCGTCGCGGTGGGAGTAGTGGCGGCGCGGGTAGGAGACGGCGCGCTTGTCCCAGATCTCTCCCTCATCCATCACCCTGGCGCGGTCATGACAGCTGATACAGCTGGTGAGAAACAGCTGTTTGCCGCGTAACTGCTCGCTGCTCAGTTCGGTGTCCGGGGTATCTAGTGCCAGGCTACCCAGGGCGAAGGGGTAGGCAGGCTGGTAGCGCTGGTGGTTGGGCCAGCCGTTCTCGGCGGTGTGGTAGCGGGTGTTCTGCGCCCCCTGTTCCATGAACTCCCTGCGGATGAAGTCGACCACGGCATCCTCTTCGTCTGGGCTCAGCATATTGCTGAAGGATTTCATGGCGGTGCCGGGACGTCCCTTACGTACTGCAGTGAGCATCTGCTCGCGACTCAGGGCATCAGGCGCAGTTGTCTGGAAGTTGCGCGGCGGTGGGGTGAGGAAACTGGTAGCCAGGGTTTTGGCATCGCCGGAGTAGCCGTGACAGTAGTAACAGCGGAAGTTATAGATACGGCGGCCCAGTTCATGACGGGCCGTCGCCTGGCTGGCGGCCGCTAGTGTTTTTTTTTCTCATCGGCGCGACTCAGCAGGACATCTTTGTCCCCCTGAATGTAGGCACGGAAGACGAACTCGGCGATATCGGCGATCTGTTGATCCGAGAGGACTTTACTCCAGGCCGGCATCTCGGTACCGAGCTTGCCGTCGCGGATCGCATTAAATAGCGCCTCACGATTAAAGCCCTGCTGATACTTCTGGTCGAAGAAATTGGCCGGCCTGGGACGGATAAAGTAAGCGCGAGGACCCTGGCCATCCCCATTCACACCGTGACAGGTGAAGCAGTTACCCATGTAGAAGTCACGACCGCTGGCAAGGTTGCCGCTGAGTCCCTGCGGCATTGCAGCGTTCATATCGATGGGCATTGGTTGTGGTTTCGCGGCTGCAGGCGGGCTCTCCTTGCCGTGGGCGTAGGTGCCGGATAGTCCCTCAATCTCATCCGGCAGCGCAATAAAGGCGAGACGGATGTAGTCGACCACATCTGCAATCTGCTGGGGCTGGAGTTGACCTGAAAAAGAGGCCATGGCGGTACCGGGGCGGCCATGGGTAACCGCATCAATCATCGTCTCACGGCTCAGGGCGCGGCCACGCTCCGAGGTAAAGTCACGCGGCTTGATATTCATGCCGCTGGTCCACTGTCCGCCGTTACCGTGATCACCATGACAGACAGAACAGTTCTGTTCGTAAATGCTCTTACCGGCATGGGTTGAGACAATATCTTCCGGATGGATGAAGTTGCTAAGCAGATAGTCGGCAAGGGCACCGATCTCCTTCTCGCTAAGCTGTGACTCCCAGCCCACCATGGCGGTGCCAGGACGCCCCCTGGCAATGGAGTGCATGATGCGCTCCCGTGTCAGTTCACGCTTGGAGGCGGGAGAGCTGAAATCGCGTGGTGGCGGATTGAATGACATGTTGGCCCGGCTTTGGCCGTTACCCCGATCACCGTGACACACTGAACAGTAGTTGTGGTAGAGCAGCGGAGCGTTGGGCGTGTTTGCTTCGGCGGCCAGGGTCATGGCAGGGCTGCTTAGTGCGAGGCTCAGCAGCAGGC
>JBFFJV010000278.1:0-3744 GCA_041555695.1 Thiohalomonadaceae bacterium
CTGCGGAACTCAAGGAGATCGATGGAAAAAAACCGCCAGCACCAGGCGCTGCGGCCTGTTAATGGCGGCCGGAGCAGGGCAAACTAGCCCCATGTTTGATAAACAGGATCTGCTAAAACTCGCCCGCCACACCATGCCCTTTGGTAAATATCAGGGCAAGGTACTCATAGACCTGCCCGAAGAGTACCTGCTGTGGTTCGCCAAAAAGGAGTTCCCCAAGGGAGAGCTGGGGCGGCTGATGCAGCTGGCGCTGGAGATCCGCATCAACGGACTGGAGGGGGTAATTATGCCGCTGAAGCAGCGGCGTTGATCTGCTGGGCATGGCTGCCCAGCCTACGGCAGCATGTTGCAAGCCGTGACACTCAAATTTAGATCTAACACGAAGCAGACTGAGCAGCGATGCCCCGTCACAACCTCACAACAATGTGCGAAGCTGCGCCAGCTCCTTATCACGTCCCGCTACATCCTTAACGGCACGCTTATAAAAGCCACGCAGGCTGCTCTTGAGCTGCGGCAACACCTCGCTTTTTGGAATCCCCTTCAGCTCACTAAAGATCGCCAGCGCATAGGTCATGTCGTACTGCGAGAGGAAACTCTCCCGATCCACCGGCTGTGGTGCACAGCTGCCGCAACGGGGAATGCGCACATTAAAGGCGCTATTGGTCATCAACAGCCCGAAGCCCATAAAGGTGGCCAGCACCTCGGTGACATGCGGCCAGTTCTCCTCGCCACCGGGAGGGGGCTCCTGAGCCAGTGTGCCGAGGTAATGGGCAAAGGTGTGAGCAAAGCTGGCGATCATCGCCTCGGGATTATTGATGAGCGCCGGGTCATAGAGGATTGGCAGACGTTGCGCCTCCTCCACCTCTACAGGCGCAACAGCCTTGTCACTACGTGCCGGGCCGTCCAATAGAAGTTGAGGTGCCGTCTCCAGCTGACACTGCCTCCCATCAAGCAGACGGGTAGGCCAGTGTGAAATACCGGCATACTCCTTCACCTTATCGCAGATCAGTCCCGCCATCCCCTCCACGCTATCGACGCGACCGGGAAAGAAACGATCATTGGGCTGCACCAGCAGACTGTGATCTCGGAACAGCGTCGCATCGAAGTTGCCCAGGGCCCAGGCATAGGTATCGAACAGCCACTGAATCGACTCCTCATCGAGTACCGGTTTTTTCTTGAACAGTGTAGAAAACAGGGGAAACTTCCTCTTTAATATCTAGTGTTATCAAATCCAGTATACGCCGCCATTGCGGCTCAACCTACTCCGCCCCCCAGTGTTCCGTAGCGATCCCCTCACCGAGGTCGGCATCGATTAAGCGCTGACGTACCTCCAGCAGTTTTTCGATCAACGCCGGCTCGCTCTTCTCATAGGCCTCGGCATCGGGGGTACGTTTCACCACCACACCGAGTAGTTCGGTGATGGCGTTGCCGATGGAGTTCTGGCTGATGGTGACGATCAGCTTGCCGTTGTCATTGCGGTAGATCAGCTGCTTAAACGCTGGCTGCCAGCGCAGGCTATTGGCGTAGGCAGGATCGATGATACAGCGATCACGGATCATCTTCGCCGCCTTGAGGAAGTCGTTATTAAACAGCAGCTTCTCCTCGACCAGGGCCGGGAAGTAGGCCTGTTTGGGCATCGGTGCATTGCGGGTGGAGACCTGAGTGAAGAAGGTGCGGTAGAAGTCAATAAAGCCCTGCAGAATGATGTCGTACTCCTTCCAGAAACGCACCTCTTTCAGGGCCTCGACACCGCCGGTGATCTCCCAGGCGGGCAGCCCCTGCGGGTAACCGGTCAGCTCGATCTTGCAGGTGCCGTCATTGCAGGGCTTGAGGATCTGCAGGTCCAGGCGGTCGAAAAAGGCACGGTAGACATCGCGCATATGGGCCTGGAACAGGGAGTGCTGCCCACCGTCGGTAAGGTTGGGGTTATTGATATCGGCCAGCGGTGCATCGCGCAGCTGCTGCTTATTAAAGACAATAAAATGGTTGTGCAGCATGCGGATGCTGGGCACGCCGGGTGAGGTCAGTGGCCAGGTGGCATCAAGGCTCGCCTCACCGGCAAGTAGCAGATACTCCTTCGGATCCGGGTACTTCTCCACCATGTACTCGATAATGATCTGGTTCATACGGTTCCACACATGCTTCACATCATCAGGCACCTGGGTGCGCCGTACCGGGCGGCCCAACGGATTAAGAATCGACTGTGAAGTGTTGTAGATGATGGAGGTGTCGAACTCATTGGAGTGGCCCAGCGCCTTTCTGTAGAGCAGCAGGTTCTCCGGATTACGCAACAGGCCGTTGTTGTGCTGCAGGTCGTTCAGGTTCTCGGTGGAGTTGAAAAACTCGTTGGGCTTCATCCCCTCCGGCACATCAAGTGGGATAGGGCGGAAGGGGGTGATGATCTCGCGCGGGCCTGACTGCATGTCTAAATCTCCGGGAATTTTATATCGGTATAAGCTATTGAAATAACAGTAATAACTTAGCAATACCCCAACCATACCACCATCATTAGTGGAGTTGTATAAGGCTTTCTTCTGATGTGCCTATGACAGTTCTGCGAGATGTTGCAGTTCGGCAATGATGTCGGGCAGGTCTTCCATTGTGACACCGTGATAGAAACGTCCGCCCGGTGCGATGCGCAGGTTGGGGCCGCGTTCGCACTGGCCCATGCAGTCGATGCGCTGTACCAGGATATTCAGGCATGCCTGATTTAATTGCTGTTCAAGGGCAGCCGCTATCTGCTCTGCACCACGTGCAGCGCATGAGGGGTTGTTGAGTTTGTAGCGGTGGTTGATACAGATAACGATGGAAACGGCTTCACTCATGCGGCCACGTTAACACTATTGCTAACGTAACCGAATCTCATTATCAGGCGGGAACTGCTGCCTGGACGATCGCCTCCGTGTCGATGAATGTCAGGACATTTTTAACGTGCCCTCCCTCGATCAACGCCTCGATCACCTCTTTTGGAGCCGGGCGCATAAAATAGAAACCCTGAATCCAGCCGCAGTTGAAGGCCTTGAGCCGGTGGTACTGCTCTTCGGTCTCGACACCCTCGGCAATCACTTCCATATTAAAGTCATGGGCCAGCATCATCAGCATACGCACCAGTTGCACCCCCTTCCCCTCGGTGGTCATATCCTACACAAAGCTCTGATCGATCTTGAGAATGTCGAAGCTAAACTGGTGCAGGTAGGTTAGCGAACTGTAACCTGTGCCAAAGTCATCAATACTTATGTGCACACCAAGCTGCTGGATCTCATTAAGCACCCTGGCGGCAGACTCTTTGTGGCGCACAAGGGTGCTCTCTGTCACCTCACAGTGCAGCAGTCCTGCCGGCAGCTCTGAGCTGCTCAGTGCCTGGCGGACGGTGTCGACAAGTCCACCGTCATCGATCTGCTTTCCGGAGATGTTTACCGAGATAAAGAAGTGACTTCCGTACTGCTCATTCCACTGATGTACCTGCCTGCACGCCTCATTAAGTACCCACTCGCCTATCTTTCCGATGAGTCCTGTCGCCTCGGCCACCGGGATAAACTTCTCGGGTGAGACGCTTCCCATCTCCGGGTGTTCCCAGCGCAGCAGTGCCTCAAAGCCGCCAACCGTATTGTTGTTCGTGTCGACCACCGGTTGGTAATAGATCTGCAGCTCGCCCCGCTCCATCGCATGGTGCAGCTCGCTATCCAGTCGCATTATGGTGATCGCCTTCTGGTGCATCTCAGGGTTAAAGAACTCGATACGCCC
>JBFFJV010000279.1:0-3739 GCA_041555695.1 Thiohalomonadaceae bacterium
CACGCAGTGGGACTAAGCTTTCGCTAGTTTCTCATTAAGGGCGCTACCAGTTTGCGCTCATGTTTAAGTCAGATCTGAAATTGCCACGGCTGATACTCGACACTCAGTGCCGGCCCACCGTGACCGGGCCTGGTATTTTATAACTGCGGATGAGTCACTCCGGCGACAAGTGAGTGACTATGTTCCCCATGCGGGCGAAACTCCCTACGATTTTACCCTTCACGTTCTACTCAAGCCCCGGTGTACTGTCAGAATGGCGCAACTCACCTAACAGTCAAAGATGCGTAGCAGCCCCGCGGCCTTATCATGACACTCCTGATACTCCTCATCACACACAGAGTCACGGACGATACCGCCACCGGCAGAAAAGGTGAACATGCCATTTTGATGGACCGCCGTACGTATGGCGATATTACTATCCATATTGCCATCGTAACCGATATAGCCGATGCTGCCGCAATAGACACCGCGACGCTGCGGCTCCAGCTCTTCAATGATCTCCATCGCCCGCAGCTTGGGGGCACCGGTAATCGAGCCACCGGGAAAGCAGTGGCGCAGCAGACTAACGGCGTCTTCATCCTGCTCAAGCTGCCCCTCCACCACACTCACCAGATGGTGTACCGTGGCATAGTGTTCGACACCAAAGAGTTGCGGCACCTGTATCGTACCGGGGCGACAGCATTTACCCAGGTCATTGCGTAACAGGTCGACTATCATCAGGTTCTCCGCCCGATCCTTCTCACTATTACGCAACTGTTCAACCATATTTGCATCCTCAAGCCGGTCACCCCTTCGAGGACGGGTCCCTTTTATCGGACGGGTTTCAACGTGTCTCGCAGAGAGCTTGAGAAAACGTTCGGGTGAAGAGCTGAGAATTTGACCGAAGGGGGTGTTTAAATAGGCGCCAAACGGAGCGGGGTTTTTCCGGCGCAGCTTCAGGTAGCCGGCCCATGGCTCACCCGACACCGCCACTGAAAAACGTTGTGCAAAATTGACCTGATAGCAGTCGCCCTCTTCGAGGTAGTACTGAATTCGAGAGAATCCCGCGCGGTAGTCATCCCGCGACATATTGACTCGCACATTACCGCTCGCCACGAACTCCTGATCCGGTTCAGCGGTGCCCCGCTGCGCTACCGTCTCAAACATTGAGATCAGCTGCGGCCATACAGCATGGGTCTCGGCGTGGCACGCCCTTGAGACAAGCTGACAGTGCTGCTCTTTATGATCACAAACCAGTGCCCAGTCGTAGATACCGACCACCATCTCGGGCATGCCCAGGTCATCATCGGCCTGCGTGGTTAGCGCCTCAATGCGACGTGACAGGTCATAGGAGAAGTAACCCACTGCGCCGCCACAAAAAGGCAGCTCAGAGTCCATAGCCGTAGCATCTTTCACCAGGTACTGTCGCAGCAGGCTGAAGGGATCGTCGGTGGAATCGATGCTGTTGCCATCGCGGACTATCCTGGTGCTATCACCGCGTGTGACCAGTGTGGTATGCGGACGGGCGACGATAATATCGTAACGTCCAAGTTCCCCCCCCTGCCCACAACTATCCAGCCACATCGCCCACGGTTCGTGGCGAACGGCGTCGAACAGGCTACTGCAGTCATTGCTATAGGGAAGTTGGTATTGAAGCGGTGTATTCATTGCAACGGAAGTATATCAGGCCTTCCGCTTTAGGAGGCGATAAGAACCCGCGGCCAGGTGAGTTAGCCGCGGTAACAAGAGAGGGTCTATCTGCGTTTACTCAACCAGTTCGTGCTTAATTGCATAGTGGGTGAGCTCGGCATTGTGCTTCATCTTCATCTTATCGAGAATACGTGAGCGATAGGTACTGATGGTCTTAACACTGAGTGCCAGCTGATCAGCGATCTCTGAGACAGTATGACCCGAGGCGATCAGACGCAGTACCTCATACTCCCTGTCAGAGAGTTCGTGGTGCGGTAGTTCATCCCCCGTGTCATCCTGTTCGAATACCAGCTTTTCCGCCACCTCAGCACTGATATAGCGACCGCCACGGGTGACCTTGTTAATCGCATTCAGCAGTTCATCCGGAGCCGTCTCCTTGGTCATATAACCGGCTGCGCCGCTACGAATGGCACGCATCGCATACTGATCCTCGGAATACATGCTGAGCATTAATACCGGCAGCTTCTTCCACTCGCCCTTGATCTGCTTGAGCACCTCGATACCGTTCTTGCCTGGCAGGTTGATGTCGAGCAACACCATATCCCATTCACCCTCGCGCAGCATGCGAACCGCATCACTACCATTACCGGCTTCGCCTACCTCAACAGGGCTATCCATATCGGTAATAATTTGCTTAATTCCCTGCCTGACCACAGCGTGGTCATCAACGATCAATATTTTCATTATCTTTTAACCCTCTTGTTACAAAGGCAATCTCAAGATGACTCGGGTTCCAGCCGACTCTCCCGCGGTAATCTCCAGGCGACCGCCAATGGAGCGTATCCGCTCGTTCATACCAAGAATGCCATAGTGGCCCTTTTTGAGCTTATTCTCTTCGGAGATCCCTATTCCGTTATCGTTAACTTCCAGCTGTAATGTATTGTTATTCGAGATCAGTCTCACCTCCACGCTGCTGGCTTTGGCATGCTTGGCGATATTGGTCAGAGACTCCTGAAAAATGCGAAAAATCGCGACCTCATGACTCTTGTCATCGATCATCAGGCTGGGAGCCTGATTATCGAAACAGCAGCGTATATTGTAACGCTTTTCAAATTCACTCAGTTGCCACTCCAGCGCGGCAGTCAGTCCCAGCTCATCAAGCACACTGGGGCGTAGCTCGGTGATGATACGGCGTACCGTATTGATCGCCGTATCCAGATGCTCACCAAGTAGTAAATACTTCGCATCCACCTCACAATGGCTCTCTACGCATTTCTTATGTAGCCAGCGCACATCCATCTTTATCGCTGTCAGCATACCGCCCAGCTCATCGTGAATGTCACGGGCAATGTTGACGCGTTCCGTCTCTCGCACCTCCTCCAGGTGTATCGAGAGTTCACGCAGACGCTGCTGGTAGGCCGCGGCCTCAGCCCTGGCAAGTGAAGCCTGCAGCGCCTTGGTAATCGACACACCCAGCCGGGAGAGGTTGTCCTTCATCAGAAAATCGTGAGCGCCGGCACGTACCGTTTCTATCGCTGTCTCTTCAGCAATATTATCCGATACGATGATCAACGGCGTCTCAATACCACGGGCCAGCAGCGTTAGCAGTGCATCGGTGGAGGAAAAACCAGACATTGAGTGCTCGGAAATGATGATATCCCACTGCGCCTCATGGCCAAGGGCGTTGAGCATCCCCTGTTTGGTATAGACCCTTTCGTACTCAAGAATAAAGCCAGACTGTTCAATTTGATTGATTAGTCTATGCGCATCGGCCTCGGAGTCTTCGAGCAACAGTACTTTAAGCGGAGTCTTATCCATATTCGCCTGATCATCATGGCCAGCCTTCAGGCCCCGCCACTCAAGTTCCAGTTATTGTTCGTTATCCAGGAAAACGTGACAGCATATCGCTTCACATCTCATGATCCCAAATCCATCATAACTATATAACAGTGGGATGACACAATTCGAGTGTTTAAGAGATATTATCACCTGCAGTGAAACGCAGGACATACAAAAAGCGCCGCAAATAAAAAGGGCCTACCAATCACTTGGTAAGCCCTTATTTATCCGACCTAATTGGTCGGGACGAGAGGATTCGAACCTCCGACCC
>JBFFJV010000280.1:0-3728 GCA_041555695.1 Thiohalomonadaceae bacterium
GATCATGCGCCATCAGCTGCATCTCCACCTGCAGGAACTTCGCCCCCCCGCCCTGAGAGAAGGTAACCACCATCTTGTCCACCGCCAGGTAGTGCGTCTCCGGGACTGCCGGTTCCTCGGCCACCGCCTCCTCTGCAGCCTTCTCCTCTCCCCCGCCGAGCATCATCACGGTAACGCCAACACTGGCAGCAATAAGCAACAGGCCGACGACCGCAATAATGATGATCATCTTCTTGTTGGAGGCCGGTTTAGCATCCAGATCCAGGTCTTCGTTCTCAGCCATAACTTATCCTTCTCTTCTTTTGCGGATTAATTGTGCAAACAGTATGCCACGAGACCAGCAAAAATAAACTTTCTTTTAATATTCAAGACATTATAAAGACATTCATGCCTATGGCACGACCTCTCCTGCGACGCCATAGGGAATGTGTCAAAAAAACGGCACTCAAGCGGGGGATGACGGATAGCTAGCGCAGAAAATGCTCACGATAGTGGCGCAACTCGCGAATCGAGTCGCGGATATCGTCCATCGCCAGGTGGCTGCCACCCTTGCTGAATCCCTCCAGCAGCTCAGGACGCCAGCGTCGTGCCAGCTCCTTGAGTGTACTGACATCCAGGTTACGGTAGTGAAAGAAGCCCTCCAGCGTCGGCATGGTACGGGCAAGAAAGCGGCGATCCTGGCAGATACTGTTGCCACACATGGGCGATTGCCCCTTATCGAGGTACTGTTCGAGAAAGGCGATGGTCTGCGCCTCCGCCTCCTGCTCATCCATACGACTCTGTCGCACCCGCTCCAGCAGACCAGAACCGCCATGCTGTTTCTGGTTCCACTCATCCATCTTCCCCAGCAGCACTTCACTCTGGTGAATAGCGAATACCGGCCCCTCGGCCAGGGTATTAAGCTGCGCATCGGTAACGATAGTGGCGATCTCAATAATACGATCATTGTCCGAATCGAGGCCGGTCATCTCCAGATCGATCCAGATAAGGTTATCGGGATGTTTGCTCATGCTTCTCGCACCTGTGTTAACTTGCCAACCATTCTAGCAAAAGCTACCCTTCTGCGGCGCATCAATATATAGGACGTAATCGGCACATGCACAGCTTTACCCTGCTCTTTCTCGCCATGCTCACCATCTCCGTTGCCATTCAACTGTGGCTGGAGCAACGGCAGTTGCGCCATGTAAGCGCTCACCGCAACACAGTACCTGATGCCTTCGTCGAACAGATCAGCCTGGAGGCGCACCAGAAGGCCGCAGACTATACCGTGAGCAAGGTAAGACTATCGCGCATCGAGCTGGGCTACAGCGCGTTAATCCTGCTGGGGCTAACCCTGGGCGGCGGCCTCGACCTGCTGGACAGAGCGTGGCTCGGTCTTGAGCTCGGTAGCCTGTGGGGTGGTGTCGCCTTTTTGATTAGCCTCACCCTGCTCACCGCACTGCTGGATCTCCCCTTCTCTATCTACCGTACCTTTCGTATCGAGCAGCAGTTTGGCTTCAACAACTCCACCCCCGGTCTCTACATTGGCGATCAATTCAAGCAGCTGCTGCTGATGCTATTGATCGGCGTACCGATGGCGGCACTGGTGTTGTGGCTGATGGAGTCGGCCGGGGAGAACTGGTGGTTGTACGTATGGTTGGTGTGGAGTGGCTTTACCCTGCTGATGATGTGGGCCTACCCGGCGGTGATCGCACCATTATTTAACAAATTCACCCCGCTGGAAGACGAGTCGCTACGCCAGCGCATCGACCAGCTGCTGCAGCGCTGCGGCTTCAAGTCCAACGGCATCTTCGTGATGGACGGATCTCGCCGCTCCAGCCATGGCAACGCCTACTTCTCCGGCCTTGGCAGCAACAAGCGTATCGTCTTCTTCGACACCCTGCTGAAAAGCCTCAGCGCTGATGAGATCGAGGCGGTGCTGGCCCATGAGCTGGGACACTTTCGCCGCAACCACATCAAAAAACGCATCGTACTGATGATGGGAATGAGCCTGGCCGGTCTGGCCCTGCTCGGCTGGCTAATGCAGCAGCCCTGGTTCTATAGTGCACTCAACATATCCACCCCTTCGGTGCATACCGCACTGGCACTGTTTCTGATGGTGTTGCCGGTCTTCACCTTCCTGCTGCAGCCGCTGATGGCGATGTCGATGCGCAAGCACGAGTTCGAGGCCGACGACTTTGCCGCCGAACATGCCGAGGCCAGTCATTTAATCCGTGCGCTGGTCAAACTCTACGAGGAGAACGCCAGCACCCTCACCCCGGATCACCTCTACTCGGCATTTCATGACAGCCACCCGCCGGCACCGGTGCGTATCGCCCACCTCTCATCTACAATGCAGAGAGATTGAACAAATTGAGGAACAAAAAAATGAAAACATTTATCGCACTACTCTCACTGATGGGCCTTGCCCTTGCCAGCAACGCCAGCCTGGCCGCCGACGCCAGCCGCGGTGCCACCCTGCACAACGAGCAATGCATCGCCTGCCATGCCGCACGCTTTGGCAACAATGGCAATGACATCTATACCCGTGCCGATCGCCGTGTTTCGAGCCTGGCCGGCCTGCAAAAACAGGTAAATCGCTGTAAGAACAACCTGCAGATTGTCTGGTTTGATGAAGATGTGGCCGACGTTACGACACACCTCAACGCCACCTTCTACAAATTTCCACAGAACTGATGTCTCCCCTGCACCTGCAGCTATGCATCAGTCCCGAGCAGGGGTTGATGCGACTCAGTGAACCTGAGATTCACGACAGCATGCAGCTGCTCCCCCACTGGCGGCTGGCGAAGGACGTACCACTGCTGCAGCGCGAGTTCCACTTCAAAGATTATTACCAGACCCTCGCCTTCGTTAACGCCGTCGCCTGGATCGCCCACCAGCAGGATCACCACCCGGAGCTACTGGTAAACTACAATCGCTGCCGGGTCAGTTATTCCACCCATGCGGTCAACGGCATTTCAATGAATGATTTCATCTGTGCAGCAAAGATCGATCAACTCGACAACACCGCGGCATGATTTACCCTCCACTCCCCTTACATAGCTCAGAGAATTCATGGCCGGACGCAAACTAAATCGCCGCCAGCAGTGGCGTATCGAGAAGGTGCAGGATGAACGCCGCGCCCGCCTGGAGCGCAAACAGGAACGCCTGGAGAAGCGCCTCGGAGACGAGGGTGCCCTCGGCGCGGAACAGACCGGTCTGGTGATCGCCAGCTTCGGCGCCTCACTGGAAGTCGAGGCCGAGAACGGCGAGCGGCTACGCTGCCTGTTGCGCCAGAACCTGCCGCTGATCGTCGTTGGCGATCGCGTAGTCTGGCAAACAACGCAGGAGGGCGGCGTGGTGAGTGCACTACTGGAGCGCCGCTCACTGCTGGCCCGCCCCGATGCCCACGGCAAGTTGAAGGGGCTGGCCGCCAATATCGACCAGATCATCGTTGTCGCCGCCCCCGCCCCGGTCTACAGCACCGAGTTGATTGACCAGTATCTGGCGGCGGCAGAGCTAACCGGCATCACCCCGCTGTTACTGTTTAACAAGATCGACCTGATTGATGATGAAAATCAGCAACAGGTAGAACAGGTGCTGCAACGTTATCGCGACATCGGCTACCGGGTGCTCACCTCAAGTACCAGGGTAAACCACGGGCTGGATGAGTTGATCGCACAGCTTAAGGGGCATACCAATGTCTTTGTTGGACAGTCAGGGGTGGGTAAATCCTCGCTCAGCAACGC
>JBFFJV010000281.1:0-3707 GCA_041555695.1 Thiohalomonadaceae bacterium
ATTGATGCCGCGATGGAGAAGGCCTCGGAGCTGGGGGAGCTGAGCCGCGAAGAGGCCGCCGAAGTGGCCGACTACGTGCGCCGCGACCTGCACGACGCCGCCAGCTTCATCAACGAATCGGGCAGCGAACTGCGCGACTGGTTACGCTTCGACCTCGAAGTGGTCGAACGCAGCCTCGCCGAGATGGTCGCCCAGATGGTCGACCACACCAAGCTGGAGCTGGACAAACTCGAGCAACGCGCTACCGCCGTTGGCGAGTGGCACACAGGGGAGATCGTCGGTATCGGCACTCTGGAGTGCAAGGGGTGTGGGGAGCAGCTGCACTTCCACAAGACCGGGCATATACCGCCTTGTCCTAAGTGTCGGGGGACTACTTATCGGCGTATATCAACTCGGGATGAATAGTTTATAACTTTTGAGCCAGGGATGGTTCCATCGCGTTAACGCCCTTTGCGAAATAGAGCTACACATTTTCCTGCGCTTTGATTCGAATCCACGTAAGGCTAAACACAGGGTCTACTCGACATTACTGTGTAGTTTGTAAATCCGGCCTGATCTACCTTCTTATATTTTTTCTGATTGTACTTTCTAACCCCATGCGGGGCTAAGTGTCCATAGGCTCCGATATTTATCCCCCAACCCTAACCGTGATAACGTTCACACTTTTAAGCCAATACAATATCTTCTGATCACGCTTTACAGTAAATTATCTGCACTGTACTTTTGCGCAATTAATCTCAGTGGACAGAGATCGCTCTAGTTGCTAATACCTGAGATAGAAGAATAGGAAGGATGCCTTATGAAGCCCAAACTTACCCTTTGCCATATCGGCTTGTTTAATCTATTCGTGCTCCTTTCCGGTTGTGGTGGTGGGGGTGGTTCTACCAGTACGCCCACGGTAGATGCGACAACTGACACTACCACTATTTCAGCGCCCTCCGGCCTATCATTGACACCTGAAGACAGCCAACTGTCGGTGAACTGGAACACCGTGCCTAATGCACTCCAGTACAACATCTACATTGCCGAAGGGGCATTCGCCAGCAAAAGCACCTATTCGCAGAGGTTTACGGATAATACTCCTCCATACACCATCAATGGACTCACGAACGGGCAGGAATATAGCGTAGTTGTCACAGCTCTCTCCGACAGTGCAGAAAGCACGGCCAGCAACATCGCCAACGCCACCCCGCTGGCAATAACCTCATCAAACCCTTTCGCTGTCACCTCAACCACAGCGAATCACCAAATTTCGCTCGAATGGACAGGCATCACCAACGCTACGGACTACACAATTTACCGTTCGCTAAACCCAGGCGTATCAGCTACACAGAGCGATGCTATTCTGTATATCAATACAACCTCGTATACCTATACCGACCTGATTAACGACACCACCTACTACTTCCTAGTGGTGGCAAATGATGATGCCGGTATCATTGCCACCTCCGCAGAGATAAGCGCAACCCCTCAACTACTTTCGGGCTGGAATGCCCTAGATGAGGCTCTTGGTCGTTACGACGCCATATCAACCATTTCTACCCTATCCTTGCTCGACAACAGGGACGTTATGTTGACCCAAGATGAAGCTTACGATAACGATATTTTTAGAGTTGCCTTTCAGGAATCCGGCGTATGGGGCGTGCCAACACAGATCAGCAGCTCCAGTTGGCAGCATGCAGCCAACTACTCAGAAAATGGTGATGCAATCGTAGCTTGGATAGAACATACATATGATGTTTACAACAACATATCCTCAAGTGAGATCATGGTAAGGCACTATCAAAATCAAACATGGTCCAACAATACCCCCTTGCAGCAAGGCACCTTTGCCGACAAACCGGATGTTGCCATCGACGGCGCGGGTAACGCAGTGACTGTTTGGGAGAGTGACGATGATGGGCACGTGTACGCTAGAGCCTACACTAAGGCAACCGACACCTGGGCTCCAGTTGTGCAGCTTTCATCCACACCCTACGGCTTTGACCAATCTCCAAAGGTCGACGTTGATGACGCTGGCAGATTTACGATTATTTGGGAGGAGCCCTCAGCAAGTTATAGCAACGCCTTCGACCTAAATTCTCAACAGTACACATCGGCAAACGGCTGGGGTGTACCTCTCACCTTATCTGCTGCCACCGCGAATGATGTCCCAGTTTATGGTACCGATGTCGTAACCGGAGGCAATGGCGATGTTTTTGTCACCTGGTGGCAGTCAGGACTACAACTGATAATCTACCGGCAGTCGCAAAAAGTATGGGGTACTACCCAACTCGTGAGTGACACTATTAGTAGCGTAGATGAGCACTGGCTAGATGCCGATGACCATGGGAATGTAGCGATCTACTGGAAGAGTAATGATCCGGCTCCTGCCAGCTATGGCAAGATATATGGCGCAGTGGTGTATGAGTCTGACGGTATCATCTCACCCACGTGGATATTCACGGATGCAAGCAACACAATCGATCGGCTGGTCGTCGTTGCTGCCAACGGCGCACCTCAGATAATCTACAGTGACAACACCGGGCCAGAGATGTTTAACCACGTCTACGACTACGCTTCACACACGTGGGGAACACTTCAGATCATCTATCAAATCGCTGCCGGTAATGATCTCCTGGCTGACAGCAATGCCAATGGAGAGATCGCTATCGCCATAAATCCTGTGACCATTGATACCACATCCTATTATCCGACTGTAGAGACAGGGTTCTACGTACCATAAACTTCAGCAAAAGAGGGACAACGCCACATCCTGACGCACTATCGCGGGTAAAAAGGAGAGTTGTTGTCGCGTTATGTCGTACTTAATCCCGTACGCATGTACATGGTAATCAGTATAATTGGCGGATACGCTTCGCATATCTACCCTACAGCTGTGCTTTTCTCTCCCACGGACGGCTAAGCAGCAACAACCCAAACAACATCATCAACACCACCAACCAATTCCCAAAACGGATATAAAGCGTACTACCACTACGCCCCTGCACCGTCCCCCTCGTCACATCGGTCTGAAACTGCCGCGAGGTCTGCATCAATCGCCCTTTATCATCGATCAGTGCCGAGATACCGTTGGTGGTGGCACGCAGCATGGGACGACCAGTCTCCAGTGCGCGCATGCGTGAGATCTGCAGGTGTTGATGCGGGGCCAGCGAGTCGCCGTACCAGGCGTTGTTACTGCCGTTGACCAGCAGGGTGGCTTCGGGGAGGAAGTCGATCATCTCCTCGCCGAAGGCATCTTCATAACAGACGGTGGCGGCGATCTTGTGGCCAGCTGCGTCCAGCAGTGGCTGTTCGTCACTGCCGGGGCTGAAGCTCGACATGGGGAGGTCGAAGAAGTTGATAAGGCCGCGCAGGAAGCCGAGCGGCATGTACTCGCCGAAGGGGACTAAATGGCGCTTGCGGTAGAAGCCGTGGGAGCTGCCCAGGCTCATCAGCGTGGTGTAGTAGCTGACGCCGTCGCCATCGAGCTCAGGCACCCCGGCGATTAGGTCGGTATGGCTGGCCCGAAGCGACTCGGCCAGGGGATCGAAATACTCCTCGGCGATCTGGTGGTAGAAGACGGTAACGGCGTTTTCCGGCCAGATGATAAGGTCGCTGCTCTCCAGGTTTTCATAGGTGAGATCCGCATAGGTCTGCAGGCGAAAGCGGATCTGCTCCGGGTCCCACTTGGTGGACTGCGGCACATTGCCCTGGATCAGGCTCAC
>JBFFJV010000282.1:0-3674 GCA_041555695.1 Thiohalomonadaceae bacterium
GGCGCACCTTGCGCGCGTTGCCCTTCATAATGGTGTTGCCGAGCGACACCTGGCCGTCGCCGCCGATCACGACCTGGTCGTTGCGGCGCACGGCAAGAATGGTGGTTCCACGATACTGTTCCAATAATACTTCCTCGAATCAGGTTGGGCGCTAATTTTACACCATTCAGGGGAGCGTTTCTCTGGGCAAAAAAAAGCCCTGTCTCGACAGGGCTTTTCCCGGACCAGAGGCTGGCTAGTTGAGTGAGTAACGTTTTTTCTCCGGGGGAAGTATTTTCCCCGCAGCACGCTCTTCCTCGTGCCGTGCCTGATGGCGGGCACGAGCCTGCTCGGCCTTCGCCCGTTTCTCCTCGGCCAACTGCTTGGCCTCGGTACGCTTCTGCTCAGCCACAAGCTGCCCCGGAGTGTTATCTGCCACCGCATTTGCTTGTGCAATAACTGAGCAGAACAGCAAGCACCCCATTAGTAGACTATTCATCTTCATTATCATTCTCCTAAGTCAGATTACGGTGTTCCCAAGGTGACGGTGTAATCTTGTAGATTACCCGTGTCCCCTGCATAGCTTCTTATCTTTATGTAGTAGACTCCCGTTGCCGGAGCAATCCAACCAGAGATGAGTGAACTATACCCAGTACCACCATCATCATTCGAAATCAGCATTGCCATGCCATCCGTATCATAAAGCTCGAGCACTGTATCGGAATAGCTGTTAACCGTTGTCTCAATGCTGTAGCTGTTAGCCGCCACTGCTGTAAATGAGAGCCAGTCACTGCTATCTAAGCAGAAATTATGACTTTGGGTAGATCCAACGCCGATCAGTGTCGCAGAAGTGTATAGATCATCCTCTTCATAGCTATCCGGCGAACAGCCCGTCACACTCATGGTGACCGGGGTACTGCTGTTATTGGTGGTGTCACCATCGTACAGGTAGTTATAAGGGTCAGCGATGGCGCCGATGTAGTAGGTACCGGTTGTCAAGTTGATTGGTAGCGAATCTACGAGCGATCCGGTATTTGTTGCGCCTGCCGCCAGGCCGCCAATGGTACGTGTGGCCAGCCATGTGTCTCCTGTCGTGACGGTGGAGTCAGTAGACAGGTAGTACCTGACGGTAAAGCTGTCCGTGATATCGGCGCTTCCAATATTCGTGACACTATTACTCAGCGTAATACTGTCACCGGCTTGCACGCTGGTCGGTGAGACGGTAAAGGTCCCCATGGAGAGATCGGGATTGACCACCGTGATCATCGTGACCAGACTGGTGTTGTTTGCGGTACTACTCTCGACTGTCAGCCCTGCGCTATCTATTACGGCGTAGACATAATAGGTGCCGACCGACATATTAATTGAGTAGGTAACGCTCCCGCTATCCGATGCTGAAGCGGCTAGCGAAGCGACACTGCGTGTCCCAAGATTAATATCCGCACCATCCACGATGCTGTCTGTCGAGAGGTAGTAACTGATATCGAAACCATTCTCGTCACCGCTGCCCTGATTGCTTACCGTGTCGCTAATCGTCATCTCGTTATAGGTATTAACGATGGTATCCGGCGTGAAGCTGGTAAATACCAGATCGGAGGGTACCGGTGCGGTTACGGTTACCGCTACGGTATTGGATGTATTATCAGTATCGTCATTTTCCACTACGGTGTTAAGCGGATCGACAATTGCACCCAGGTAGTAACTGCCAGTCGCAAAGTCACGCGGCAGTTGTATGTCAAAACCGCTGTTCACATCGTCCACTGTGGAGATACTTGTGATGGTACGGCTCCCTACATAATAGTCAGAGATTCCATCGACTATCGCATCGGCAGAGAGGTAGTAATAAACATCCACCCCATATGCATCGTAACCGCTGTTGCTGACGGTATCGCTCGCCGTAATGGTCTCACCGGCTGGAACGCTTGCAGTCGCGCTAAGTCCTGAAATTGTCAGGTCTGCAGGCAGGGGCGGCCCAATGCTGAGAGCATAGGCGTTACTGGTGTTGTTGTTTTCGTACAGTTCGACGACCTCTGAGCCAGTGTCGATCAGTGCACCGAGATAGTAGCTACCCTGCGCCAGGGTGCCTGGTATGGCAAATGAGCTACTGCCTGTGTTGTTGGCCGCGGCATCCAGTGAGCTTATGCGGCGAGAACCCAGATAGGTGTCGGCAACGCTAATAATGTTGTTGGTGGAGATGTAGTAGTCCACATCAAAACCGCCCGACGTGCCTGTACCCTGATTGGTGATGGTGTCACTGAAGGTGAGCAGAGCATTGATTGCCACGGTACTCGGAACGGTCATACTGTCCATGATCAGATCTGGCTGCGGCGGTGGAGCCACGGCGGTAATGGTCAGGGTATAGCCGGTGTTGGCCCCACCCCAATATCCGCCTGCATCGACGTAATAGGTGCCAGTGCTTGGCGCGGTCCAAACGAGATTTGAAGCGTAGTTGCCACCAGAATAATCAATATCATCGTTCCAACCTTCCATGATATAGCTGGAATCAAAGAGGCCGAGGGTGGTATCAGCCTCAGCCCCCAGATCTGATGTGCTAATGGTGTACTGGTAGCCCGCTATGGCGTCGAACTTTATCCAGTCATCAATATCATCATAATGATTGTGGCGCTGCGAAGTGTTTACTGCCATGGACCTTGCGTCGACAAAGCTGTCATCCTGCTCGTAGCCATCCGGTCCAGGAGGAGGGGTAACTCCCCCGCCGCCACCACTACTACAGGCAGCCAGTAACAGTGCGCAGACTGGTACTGAGAAGAGCTTCAGTTGTTTAAATATGGTCGGGAAATTTGTATAGCGGATGCCCGCTGGGGAGGTTGCCATATCTGCTCCTTAGATTTAGTGTTATTTATTTCCAGTATTCACATTCATGCAGGCAATGCATGAACGAACTTGTCTTAAGCTACCAGCTATTAGCGATAACTACACAACTATAAATTCATTATTTGTTAGCCGGGTCACATTATGAGATGGTCCGCGGTTGTTAAAAGCCGGTTAAGTTGGCGCCTTTGTCTGACCGGCGCAGGTAGGACGCCGCCCCCGCCGAGGTAAGGATGCACCACACCGCAAACAGCGCTCCAGGCAGCGCCGTCTCCGGCTCAAAATGTTTAAGTGCCAGCACCACACCGAGTCCGGCATTCTGCATGCCGATCTCTATCGCCATTGTCAGCTGATGGCGGCCATCAAAACCAAATAGCCGCGCCGCCTGCCACCCCAGCAGATAGCCCAGGGCGTTAACGATCACCACCACCGAGACCAGCGTCACGCCAACACTGGCAAGACGACCCTGATTGGCCGCCACCGCATAACTACAGATAAGGATAATCGCCAGTGATGCCACTGCCGGGGCGATCTGCTCTGCCGTTGCCAGTGCCGCCTTCCCTTGGCGCTGCAACAGCTGGCGCACGCCCAGACCGATGATCAACGGCAACATCACCGTCAGCAAAATGGTCTGCATCATCGGCCAGAAGGGGATCTCAAAATAGACCGAGCCCATCCACTTCACCAGCGTCGGGGTGAGGATGGGGGAGAGAAAGGTCGCCACCGTGGTTAGCGCGATCGAGAAGGCCACCGCCCCACCGGCCAGATAGACAATGACATTGCTCGCCATCGCCCCCGGCGCACAGGCCACGATAATAAAGCCCAGCGCCAGCTGCGGCGGCAGCCCACTCAAGGTCGCCGCC
>JBFFJV010000283.1:0-3624 GCA_041555695.1 Thiohalomonadaceae bacterium
AGTAAAAACGCATTGCAAAGGAGTTGCCATGCCACGAAGAGCACGAAGCTATATCCCCGGTCTGCCTTACCATATCGTACAGCGAGGCAATAATCGCGAAGCCTGCTTCATCGAACCAGAGAATTACCTTTATTAGCTTGAGTTGTGGCAGCAGTTGTCTCAACGCTATGGTGTTGACGTTCACGCTTACTGTTTGATGACGAATCATGTCCATTTCCTGGTGACTCCCGGGTATCGTGACTCTATCTCTAATACGATGAAGGTTGTGGGTAGTCAATATGCCCAGTATGTGAACAGGTAGTACGACAGAACAGGGACGATGTGTGAGGGGCGTCACCGCTCTAGCCTGGTTCAGACTGAGAGGTACCTGCTAAGCTATTATCGCTATATTGAGTTAAACCCTGTTCGTGCTGATATGGTGAAAAGTCCTGAGGAGTATCGATGGTCTAGCTACGGCAGCAATGGCTGAGGAGATGAGGGTTGGCTTACATCTCATGACGAGTATGAGCGGTTGGGTAAAGATGCATCCGAACGTGCTTATGCCTATCGTGAGCTATTCCGCCATCAACTGAGTGAGCAGGAGTTACACTTGATACGTAAGGCAGAACACTATTGACAGCAAGTTGGCGATAACCGATTCAAACAGAAGATTGAACACAAATACGGAATCAAGTTGGGTAATATGAGCAGGGGTAGACCTAAAAAGGTAAATTGACCTGTAAGCGGTTAATATTTAATCCCTTCGTCCACTTTTCTTCTTTTCTTGATTTTAGAACTGCCCTGTCTTCAGCATCACCAGTGTGCACCCCTCGATACACTCCACCCCGTGGCTGGAGAGGCGCTGCTGCAGCAGTTCCGATTCGGTGCCGGGGTTGAAGATGACCCGCACGGGATTGAGGTCGAGCATCTCCTGCAGCATCGCCTCACCCCGCTCCGGACCCACGTAGAGGGTAAGGGTGTGGGCCGGTCGCTCCACCATCGCCAGGTTGGGGGTGACCTTGAGTCCCTCTATCTCCTTGTACTTAGGGTGCACCGGCACCACGTTATACCCCTTCTCCATCAACAGTGATTGCGCCTGATAGGCGTAGCGGGTCGGCTTGGGGCTAGCCCCCAGCACTACCACGCGGTGGTCGGCCGGGCTCGGTGGAAAGCGCCGGTCGAAGGGGTTGTGGCTCATGGTCTGGCTCCCGTGTGAGGTGATGAGATGCTCAGAATAAGTGTAGGGAATGACAGGTACAACTCCCCTCTGCCGAATATCCTGCAACATGTGGGCAGGACGACATGCCGTGGTCCTTGAATCGCTCAGCGTAGGCACCCATATCGTTACACTTGGACAACTTCTAGAAGGCTGGAGATGATGATGCTGGAGAAAGACCAGGCTGCACCGATGTTTAGCGCGCCAAATCAGGAGCAGCGGATGATTAGCCTTGCCGATTATCTGGGCAAGCGGCGTGTTGTGCTCTATTTCTATCCTAAGGACGATACGACCGGTTGCACCCTCGAGGCCAACCAGTTTACCGCACTGGCCAGTGAGTTTTCCCGGCTGGATACGGTGGTGCTAGGCGTGAGCAGGGACTCGTGTGAAAGCCACCAGGCCTTTATCGACAAGTATGGCCTGAAGGTGGACCTGCTGGCCGATACCTCCGGTGCACTCTGCGATGCCTACGGTGTGTGGCAGGAGAAGGAGAAAGACGGGGTGAAGAAGATGGGTATCGTACGCTCCACCTTCGTAATCGACAAATCCGGCAAGCTGCGCGAGGCCATCTATGGGGTGAGTGCAGACGGGCATGCGCAGGAGGTGCTTGAAGGAATCAGGACACTGGGCGAATAGCCGGGAAGTCAGGTACCCCTCTGAATCAAAGGGGGCAGTACCCTTGGCATACACCAGACTGATTAACCAGGCAGCCAGTCATCCAAAATGGTCGGGTCAGTCAATTCTCATGTATAGCAGTCTACGCCCCTAAGGCACGTAACGATTTGTACACTAACATTCCACCGCTTATTACGAGCAGGGTGTTGATGCCTAGATTAAACTGCTGTTGATTTAGCTTTATGTGAAGATGATGACCAATCCATAACCCCAGAAAGAGAACCGGCCAGAGTATCACTACCAGGGTTAACACCTGAGTTGTATAGAGCCCGCTCATGGCATATCCCGCGATCCTTGCCCCGCCATCAATAAGAAAAATCGTTGCGATAGTCGCGCGAAAAGGGCCTTTGGCTAGTTGGCGCAGCTTGAGGTAAACCACATAGAACGGTCCGCCTGTAGAAAACAATGCGCCAACCATGCCGCCGAATGCCCCGGCGGGTATTGCCCAGTAGCGTGAACCGGCCTTGTCCTGATGGGGTATCAGACTGTAAATAGCATATGTCACCACAAACAAGCCAAGGGCAAGTGTCAAAATCTCAGCCTGTATGTTTATGAGTAACCATGCGGCAACGGCAATACCTAAAAATGAAAAAGGAATTAACGGGATAATATCCCGCCACTGAGCTTCACGACGTAAACTATAACTTTGATAGATTGTGCCGGTATAACTTAAGAGGCCAAAGATAGGTACGATTAATTTGAGCGGGAAAAGAAATGCCAGAAGTGGAATAGCGATAAGACCTGACCCAAATCCTGACAGCCCTTTTACGGTATATGCAATTATAATTACGATGACAGCCAGTGTAATTTGCAGCAGAGACAGATCGATGATTTCTAGCACTTAATAGATCTCTTGGGTAAATCCAGTAGGGCGATAATTATAATGCATCTAATATGATCCAACCAAAGAGAGCATGAGAACCGAGTGCATAAAAAACGGGTTTTAGAACACGGTATGCTCTAATCTGACTCACTTTATAGTTCACGTCATCGCAATCACATGAAGGTGGGATATGGCGCGCAAACCAGGATTCACTCTTCCCTGCATTGCTCAACACATCATTCAACGCGGCAATAACCGTGATCCCTGTTTCTTTGCTGAGGGTGATTAGCTTCGCTACCTTGAGGTGCTGGGAGAATCGGCAGAGAGGAACGGTGTGGCCGTTCACGCCTGTGTGCTAATGACTAATCATGTTCATCTTCTGGGAACACAGGGGCATGAACAAGCTATCTCCCACATGATGCAGGATCTTGGGAGGAAGGGGGGCCGGGGTCAGAACACAGTTTTCTCTAATATTAGAAACAATAGTGAGCTGATTCCAAGTGTTTTTAATGACTCATCAGATTTATGGTTAGATGACCTGGATCAATGTTTCAGGAAGATCAGGCTCGTATGCTTTCTGGCGGATTAAACTAACAAGAATATTACCACAGTAAGGGAGATGTTCAATGAAGAACGCAATAAAATCTAGCTTGTTATCTGTCGTCCTGTTAAGTGGCGCAACCACAGCGCTCGCTGCAGGTGGCCCTCCAAATGTTTTGTATAACCCCAACCCAGAACCATTGAGTGTGACGAATACGATTTCTGAAGTCTCCGGCTATGTCGGTGGATTTATCGACTCAGAAGGTAATGTTAACGGTGATATGTATAACCCTGACAACGTTAGTATCATCTATCCGCTTGCGGGTGAAGTGTATGCAACTGTTACCGATTCACATACTGGTGAAACTCTGGGTTCAATGACTCAGGCGGG
>JBFFJV010000284.1:0-3604 GCA_041555695.1 Thiohalomonadaceae bacterium
ACATTCTCAGGATTCATCACCAGCAACGCCTCATCCACATTAAAGGCGATGGCATCGACGCTCTGCCCGGAGTCTGACCAACGCAGCTGCATCTTGAGGTGACGCTCGCCGACGATGCGCGCGCTCTCCACCTCGAACCAGCCATCGAATAGCGGCTCGACGAAGCCCTGGCCCCAGGGTGTTTCGCTGCGCAGGCGTGCGGCCAGCGCCATCGTGGCCTCGGCGCCACTTAACTCCCCATCACTCATCAGTGTGCCGTGCAGCTCCTCCTCTTTTAAGTGACGCCGCACTTCGATATCGAAGGCCTGTTTGAACTCCTCCAGGGCATCGGCGTGGATGGTGAGACCAGCGGCCATAGCGTGGCCGCCGAACTTTTTTAAGAGTTCGGGATGGGCTGCGGCGACGGCATCAAGCGCATCACGAATGTGCACCCCTTTCACAGAACGAGCGGAGCCTTTAATGTCGCCATTGGCGGCATTAGTAAAGACGATCACAGGCCGGTGGAGTTTGTCTTTAATGCGCGAGGCGAGGATGCCGATCACCCCCTCGTGCCAATCCGGGTTGTAGAGGCAGAAACCAAAGGGGAGCGAGGCCGAATCGTCCAGATTCAGTCTTTCGACCTCGGCCAGTGCCTCATCGCGCATATCCCCTTCAACGGCACGACGTTCGTGATTCAGCTCCTCAAGGCGAATCGCCAACTGTCGCGCCTCATTGATATTGTCACTCAACAGGCAGTTAATACCGATAGTCATATCCTCCATGCGCCCGGCGGCATTAAGGCGCGGGCCGAGACCGAAGCCCAGATCACTGGAGACCAGTCGTGAGGTGTCGCGTTTACTCGCCTCGCACAGCGCCAGGATTCCGGGTGAGGCGTGACCGGCACGAATGCGAGCCATCCCCTGCGCCACCAGAATGCGGTTGTTATGATCCAGCACAACCACATCGGCCACAGTCCCCAGGGCCACCAGGTCGAGCAACGTGGCGAGGTTGGGGACGTCCATTGCCTGTTGTTCAAACCACCCCTGTTCACGCAGTCGACTGCGCAGTGCCAGCATCACGTAGAAGATCACCCCTACCCCCGCAAGATTTTTGCACGGAAAACTGTCACCCGGCTGGTTGGGGTTGACCATCGCCTCAGCCTGCGGCAACTCGCTGCCCGGCAGGTGATGGTCGGTGACCAGCACCTTGATCCCGGCCTGCTGTGCCGCCGCCACACCCTGAATACTGGAGATGCCGTTATCAACAGTAACAATGAGATCGGGATTCCGGTCAGCAGCCACCGCAACGATCTCAGGGGTGAGGCCATAACCATATTCGAAGCGGTTGGGCACCAGAAAATCTACCTCGCCCGCCCCCAGCATGCGCAACGCCCTGACCGCTACGGTGGTACTGGTGGCGCCGTCCGCATCGAAGTCGCCAACGATCAGGATCTTCCATTGCTGTTGCAGGGCCTCGATAAGCAGGCTCACCGCTTCATCGATCCCTTTTAGCTGATTAAACGGCAGTAGCTTCTCCAGTGAATGATTCAGCTCATCGCTGGAGGTGATGCCTCGACTGGCATAGACACGCGCCAGCAACGGCGGCAGGTCGGCGGGGAAATCCTCGGGGATCGCCACCGGCTGGCGGCGGGAGATTTGATGTGTGCTCTGGTATGCCAATGGTTTTACCTTTGTATTCCTCAGCTAACTATTACCGTAGGAGCGGTGTCCTCGCCGCGAACGAATCTGCCACCGCTGCCCAGCCCGAGGACGGGTCTCCTACAGAAAAGAGTCCAGCGGTTTATTCCTGCGCCACCAACGACGTAATGCGGCACGGTCTACCCTCCAACGCCCCACTCCCGGAAACTCGATCACCAGCTGCAACAATTCTCCTCGCTGCATCATGGCTAGCAGTGGAGCAAAAAGTTTGAGCTCCAGCTGCTCGAATAGATCCGCCGTCGGCATTGGCGATTGTAGTGAATCTTCAACCCACAGCACATGCTGTCCGGCCTGCGATAGTTTTGCCAGCGTCGTGGTTGATGGCTGCTCGAGCCTCACTCCATACAGACGTGCCAGGCCACGGCTAAGGCAATCGTCCGCAATAATATGATCCCAGCCACACTCCCCTGCCACCTCGGGCAGCGCTCCGCCCCCCCAGAACCAGAGCCCGTTCACCGCCAACGCCCCCTGCTCTGCTCGCCGGTCATTCACCGGGCTTGAGTGCAGCAGCATCTGTACCTCGGTCATCACCCGTTGCCAACTCATGGCATCATCGCCCTGTGGCAGCACCTCACCTACACTCTGCCCCAGCGCCTGTTCAGTGGGTGTCGTCAACATAGCCAGCGACTTAGGCAGGCGCAACAGCCAGCGCTGTGGTGAGGTGGCGATAAAGTGCCATCCATCCTCGGCGTAAGTGCGATTCAGCTCTGAGACCAGTGCATCGGCCTCGGACTGACTCAAGGCTAGTTCCCGGTAGGCCGAGAGATAGAGTTGATCGCGATCGGCCACCAGGTGCACCGGGTCGACGCAGAGCCACCAGCCTCCCTCGACCTCCTGCTGCTCACCCAGGGCGCAGAGAGGGGCCACGGGCAGATCACCCGTGCCCTCCGCACTCATAGCAAAGAGGGCAAACAGACTGTCGATATGATCGACAGAAGCGTACTCCTGCCTGCCTTTTGATAGCAGCATCTGCAGGGCGGGCATCTGCGGCCACACCATGTCGTTACCAAGACGCGGCGGGAGACCGGGGAGCAGCAGTGTGAGTGATTGCATGGTCATTTATCCGTGTGTCGCTCTAAACAAAAGGGGGCCAGCGGCCCCCTTGTCGGCTTTCATGGCCTGGCTGGCCATTTAAAACAGCGGCTAATCAGCCCAGGCTCTCCATGCGAATGCGGGTCGGCTCGCCGGTTACCGCATCAAGCTCTTCAATAGCTGCCAGGGCACGGTTCATGCTCTGCTCTTTCACTCGCTGGGTCAGCATGATTAGTGACACATTGCTCTCGCCTTCAGCGGGCTCTTTCTGCAGCACCGCCTCGATGGAGATCCCCGCCTCACCAAAGATGCGGGTGATGTCAGCCAGTACGCCGGGGCGGTCTTCCACCTGCAGGCGCAGGTAGTAGGCGGTCTCGACGGCATCCATCGGGAGGATGGGATGCTCGGAGAGCTGATCCGGCTGGAAGGCCAGATGCGGGACGCGGTTCTCCGGATCAGCGGTGAGGGCACGTACCACATCGACGATATCGGCGACCACGGCAGAGGCAGTCGCCTCGGCACCGGCTCCGGCTCCGTAATAGAGGGTCGGGCCAACCGCATCACCCTTCACCAGTACCGCGTTCATCACCCCATCAACATTGGCGATGAGACGACGCTCAGGGATCAGGGTCGGGTGAACGCGTAGCTCGATACCGGCATCGGTACGACGCGCCACACCCAGGTGCTTGATGCGATAACCCAGCTCCTCGGCGTAGGTGACATCTTCACGGGTGATCTTGGTGATCCCCTCGGTGTAGGCCTTGTCGAACTGTAGTGGGATACCGAAGGCGATAGAGGCGAGAATGGTCAGCTTGTGCGCCGCATCGATCCCCTCCACATCGAAGGTGGGGTCGGCCTCGGCATAACCGAGTGCC
>JBFFJV010000285.1:0-3600 GCA_041555695.1 Thiohalomonadaceae bacterium
TATCCCCGGCGGATCCTTTGATGTTACAGACGATGAAGGCAACTATCTGATTGTACTCAAGCCCTCATATGAGATAGATAGTTATCCTCATAACAACTACGATGAGCTTCAAACCCCCTGGGTCGCGCCGAAAACAGGTTTTGTAGTGGTTACCCCACACGTCACCGTGATGAGTGTCGATCAGTTCCTTAGAAGAAATGCTCCGCAGTTGTTTGGTAGCTTCTTCTCGCGCTTCCGCCAACAAGTCGCTACTGAAATATACAACTATCTAAGTGACTACGAAATTGCCTTCACGGTCAAACGTAGAGGGGAGTTCCTTGCCAAGCAGCACATCGCTATCCATAAAGATCAGAGCCCTCTATCTCATCCAAACAGCGTAGTGCTCAAGGTGGAAGAGGGCGAAGAGCTGTTTCTGGACTTCAGTACACGTGACAGTTTCTATTTCAGCTCATTTGTTGGCGGCACAACAGCAACGGTCTCCTACCTCACTGACACGCACTGGGAAACCCCGAAGGATGGCAACCTCACCGTTGATCCGGAGCTGATGTATAGCGATCAATACGGCGATAATGCACTTTCTGAACAGATAAAAGATCATGAGACCATTCTCTTCGTCGTTCGCAAGAATGACGAAGTTGTCAACCATCATGTATTACATGTGCGGAATGATGCTTTGGAGGATCTGCAAGGTGCTACATTCGATCTTGATGTGCAGGATGGCGACAAGCTCTATTTCGACTACTCCGTTTTTAATGCGGCGCTACCTCAGCAACTGTCTGAAAATAAAATTCAGGTAAAGTATCACGAACATGGCATATGGCAGGCTGACAAGCCATCAATTCTGCGAGTAAGACCGGATATTCAGTTTGAAGCCGGTCGAAAAGCGGAGGCTGATGGCTCCGCGTGGGTGCATGCCTATAAAAACGACAGCTTTGTTACGAAAAAGGAATATGCCTACAAGGATGGTGTACTTGTGCCAAACAGTATTGCTGCCTTTGAGTTGACCGTGAAACAGGACGACAAGATCACCTTTGTTGTTGTTATCGTAAATCCAGCTTTTGCATCTACTGTTGCCGAGTCAGGCGTAACGGTTAACTACCTGAACAATGAAGGAACAGAGAAAGAACCACTCTATGTTGAGGAGGAAGCTGGAAGTGTTATCGCCAAGCTTCATGTTATAAATATTGATTCTCCGGTTCAGCTGGAGGCAGAGGAAAATTCTGCCTATCATCTTAAAGACTATAATGTCGGCTTTGCGCCCAATTACAGGGGGTGGCAGACATTTGCGTACAACGGTAATGGTGCACGGGCAGAACAACCAATCATCGAATCACTCCTGACCTCCGACAGTAATCCTGATTTCGATGAGAGCAAGCGTGAATCCGAAGATTATCAGTCAGAAGCGGAAGGCTACGATATAGGGAACAAAAAGTTCTTCACAGCCACCCCTGTCGCCGTTGATTCACGCTGGATATCCATTGACCCTGACTGGTGGGTTGGGCCGACCATCATGAGTTCCAGCCGCAAGGGACGCAACTACATCAAAAAGCTCACTCCTGAAGGTTTCTCTGTCGCTACGGCGGTGCCTCGACTCAGCCAGACACCGAATCAGGGCACCTTAGGCGGCGGCGCCTGGGGTGTTACCGTTTCATCATTCAATCCTACCCCCAACAACACCATTATTGATTATATGGACATGAATGGTGACCGCTTCCCCGATGTGATCACCGGCGGTTATATTCAATTTACCATGCCACGTGGTGGTTTCGACCGTGCACCGGAACACACAGCGCATGGCAATGTGCGCGAGGCCGAGGGGTATGACTCCTTCTCCGTTGCGCCAGCGGATACCGTTGCCAGCGTCATCTCAAGAGGAAACCCTGTAAAGACACAGACCCCAGCCTTTACGCTGACCTACTCAAACGGAAAAAATCGTTCAACTGATGACCTGATTGACATTAATGGTGACGGACTCCCTGACCGCATCGATAACAATGGCAACATCAGCTACAACATAGGTTATGGCTTTGTTCATGACCCTACCATCAGTCTTGGGATCGGTGACTTCAACCAGTCCGAATATGAGGCCCTTGGCGTGGGCGGGTTGGGTTTCAGCGACCCCACCGGTGCCTTTGCCGGTGGTCTCTCTGCCAATGCCAACCTAAGTCATGTTAAGCGCTCGCTTCAGGACATCAATGGTGACGGACTAGTTGATCTCGTGTATCGCTCAGGCGGCAACTTGCAGGTTCGTTTCAATCTAGGCAACCGTTTCGCTTCGGCCGTTACCTGGAGTGGCTATGACGATGCGCTTGGCAAAAACGAGAGTTATGCGGCGGGCATTAACGGCAACTTCCGTTACATGTACGCCTATCCTACATGCGTCATTCCCATCGGCTTTATCGTGATTCCGGCATGTTACATCATTGTTAATCCCGGCCTGACACTTGGAGTGGATAACTTCTCCAGGCCTACCCATGGCATGCGCGATGTCGACGGTGACGGCTACCCTGATTATGTTACTTCAAGTAATGATGGAGAGCTGAAGGTACATAAGAACAAAACCGGTAAAACCAACCTGCTAAGAGCCATCCATCGCCCACTGGGTGCCACCATCACCCTTGATTATTCTCGTAGTGGCAACACCTACGCTCAGCCGCAGAGCAAATGGGTACTCAGTAATGTTGAGATTGATGATGGCGTGAGTGACGACGGCGTCAACACTATCACCCGCTACCGTTATGCAGAAGGCTACTACAACAGGTTAGAGCGCGACTTCTACGGTTATAAGCGTGTGTATACAGAAACCTATGATGCTGAGCATGGTAATGTTGTGCGCACCACAACCAACGAATACCTTAATGACAACTACTACAAAAAGGGTCTTCTCAAATCTGAGTTACTCGAAGCCGGTGATGCAGGAAGTCGCGAGGTATATCGTAAAACCATAAACTATTATGAGTTTGTTACGGTGCCTGGAAATACGCTTACAACCGCCCTTGATAGCTTGAGCGCCAGTATTGCGCCGCAACTTGAGAAAACCGAGAAGTATTTCTACGAAGGAAGTCGTAGCGTATCCAAGCACACAAGCAGTGAGTTCACCTACGACCAATACGGCAACGTCCTCACCCTGCGTGATAGTGGCGACATCGGTGATGCCGACGACATCCGTGCCGTTCTCACTTACAGCGTCAATGATCCCACCTGCGAGGGCCGTCGCATCCTCGATAAGGCCGCTACGATCCTTGTTTACGGCAAAGATCAGGACGGTGTTGAAAAACTGTTGCGCCGTCGCGAGGGCACTATTGATTGCGGTAGCGAATACAACGGCGCTATAAAAGAGCTACGTCAGTATCTGGAGGAGGGCAACACCACCCATACACTGGGCTACGATGTGTACGGCAACCTCACCAGCATCGTCGGGCCTGCGTTGGATACCGGAGCCGAGGGAAATGCCGAGCAGCGCGTGAGCATCGCTATCGTTTATGATGATATTGTGAATAGCTACCCCGAGACGGTCACCGATCACTTCGGGCTGAGTGTCAGCAGCAGCTACGACTACCGCTTCGGCAAGAAGCTGAGCCAGACCGATACCAACGGCAA
>JBFFJV010000286.1:0-3595 GCA_041555695.1 Thiohalomonadaceae bacterium
ATGCTGGACGAAGATCGCAAGGCGCAGAGATAGGCCGTCTTTTCAATCCCCTGGCCGCCGCGTCAGGATGATGGTCACTGGTCCGTCGTTCGTCAGCGACACCTGCATCATGGCGCCGAACTGCCCGGTCTCAACAGTGGGGTGTGCAACACGGGCTTGCATGACAAAATAGTCGAACAGCCGCCGCCCCTCATCGGGCGGGGCGGCAGTGGTAAAACTGGGTCGAGTGCCCTTACGCGTGTCGGCCGGCAGGGTAAACTGAGGCACCAGTAATAAGTCCCCGCTGATATCTCGCAGGCTAAGGTTCATCTTGTCCTGCTCATCGGGAAAGACCCGATAGCCGAGCAACCGTTCCAGCAGGCGATCCGCCTGTGCCTCGCCGTCGCCCCTCTCCACCCCCAGCAACACCATCAGACCGCGGCCGATGACACCAACACTCTCCCCCTCCACCCGTACCTCGGCCTCGGAGACACGCTGTAGCAAAGCGATCATGAAAGGCGCTCAGCGAAGTCGTCAGTAGCCTGCACCAGGGCATTGATAATACCCGGCTCGGAGGCGGCATGGCCGGCATCGCCAATAATCTTCAACTGCGCCTCAGGCCAGGCCTCAGCGAGTTGCCAGGCACTCTCCATCGGGCAAATCACATCATAACGCCCCTGCACGATAACACCGGGAATACCGTTTAGACGGGGGGCGTCACGCAGGATCTGGTCCTGCTCCAGAAAACTGTCATTGATAAAATAGTGGCACTCGATTCTCGCGAGCGAGAGGGCGGTATAGGGAGCGGCGAAGTGATCAATCACTGACTCGCTAGGCCTGAGAGTGGCCGTCCTCCCCTCCCACAGGGACCACGCCTTGGCCGCCGCCATCCGGGCCATCTCATCCTCGCCGGTAAGGCGGCGATGATAGGCCTGTAACAGCTCACCGCGTTCCGCCTCGGGGATCGGGGCGAGGTAATCCTGCCAGTAATCGGGAAAGAGACGACTCGCACCCTGCTGGTAAAACCAGTCTATCTCCTGCGAACGGCAGAGAAAGATGCCTCGTACTACCAGGCCCAGTACCTTTTCAGGATGTGTCTCGGCGTAAACCAGGCTTAGGGTGGAGCCCCAGGAGCCGCCGAACAACAGCCATCTGTCGATCTTCAAATGCTGACGAATGAGCTCCATATCAGCCACCAGCGCCTGCGTGGTGTTTTTTTCCAGCGAGGCGTGCGGGGTGGAACGGCCACAACCACGTTGGTCAAACAGGATAATGCGGTAACGCTCCGGATCGAAGAAGCGCCGGTGATAGGCCTCGCAACCAGCGCCAGGGCCGCCGTGCACGAACAGCACCGGGATCCCCGTGGGGTTACCACACTCCTCCACATGCAGGGTATGAGGCGATTCTACCTCCAGGCTGTGCTGCACATAGGGTTGAATATCGGGATAGAGAATATGCATAGGATAGGTAGACTCCACACTCGCTATTTCCCTGCATCATAAAACCGTGACCAAGGCATTTCCAGTCAGCGCATCAGGGAGGGTGATCCAAGGGGTGGGGGGAGACCGTCAGGCCTCCCGCTAACAGGCCGCTAAAGTTGCTGCAGGTAAATCTCCACACGGCGGTTTTGTGAGCGCCCCTCTGCCGTGGCGTTGTCGGCACGCGGTTCGCTCTCACCACGCCCCTCCACCTGCACCTGCGAGGCTGCCACCCCCTGCGAGATCAGGTAATCAGCAGTGGCCTGGGCACGTCGTTCGGAAAGGCGCTGATTGTACTCATCGCTCCCCTTACTGTCGGTATGACCGACCACGCGAATACGCAGATTGGGATCCTGATAGAGCACATCGGCCACCTTATTGAGGGTGGGCTTAAACTCCGGCTTTAGCGCGTAGCGGTCAAAATCAAAGGAGGCCTCGGAGGAGACACTAACCCGCACCAGGTCTTCCCGTACCCGCGTCACCTCCATCTCACGGGCGTCACGCTCTGAGGCGATCTGCCGCAGTTTCTCCTCTTTTTTATCCATCTCATTACCAATCAAACCACCCGCTGCTGCCCCGGCGACCGCACCCAGTACACTCTTCTCTGTCGATTTACTACCCGAATTATTGGCGATTACAGCGCCAAGAATGCCGCCCACGACAGCGCCGGTTATCGCCTTATCACTGCCACCATCATCGGTCTCACTCGTAGTGGCACAGCCACCCATCAGCAGTGCGCCAGCCGCCAGAAAAATCGTCAACCGTTTCATTCCATTATCTCCATTCTAAAAACCCACACACTATAGAGTGTAGCAACGCAGAATGATTCAACCTCCATCACAGGTCGAATTAAAACGTGGCTGCCTCTAACGAAAAACACCGGGACGGATCCCGGTGCTCTATTTTCTATCTGTATTATCCCGCATCAGGGACGAACGTAGCTATACCCCTGCTCCTGCAGCTCCATTATGCGCAGTACCCCGGCAGAGACCACCTTGACCCCCTCACTCAACACCACCGGCTTGCCCTGCTTCTCCTCAACCTTCTTCATGGTATTGCCACAGGCACTAAAAACGATCTCCTGCTTCGCCAGGCTGGCGACACGTTGCGACTGCTTGGCCCCACCAATCAACATGGAGAGACCGGGGCCATAAGCCACTATCTCGATAGTGACATTATCCATCCCCAGGGCCTTTTGCAGGTTCACCGCATTGTTCATGGCGATGGCCTGGGTGCGGGCATCATCACTGCTCACCTGAATCACAACCTTGTGCTGCTCAGCACCCTGCCCGTCATGGGCAGCCTGAACATTCATGGAAAACAGGCCTAACAGGGCCAGAACTGTCGCAAGGGTTTGAAAATAACGCATGGTTACTACTCCTCATCATCTTAATTATAATCAGCAATTACCTACTATTTACCTATGGTAATTTAAGCCTATTAGATGAGAAAAACGACCATTTCTTTTGTCGGGTAATTCAGATACGCCATTACGCCAAATTAAGAGTGACAATAAAAAACGGGGCTTAAAGCCCCGTCTCTTATTAGCTGTTTTTACGCGCTGCCGTCTTGCGCTCATGCTCAGCCAGCAGCTTCTTGCGCAGTCGGATGTGGTTGGGGGTAACTTCCACCAGCTCATCATCATCCACAAACTCCAGCGCCTGCTCCAGGGTGTGCACCTGAGGCGGTGTCAGCACCTGGGCCTCATCGGTGCCGGAGGCACGCACGTTGGTCAGCTGCTTACCCTTCAGGGCATTAACCACCAGGTCATTGCTGCGTGAGTGCAGGCCGATGATCATACCTTCGTATACCTCGGTACCGTGACCGATAAACATACGACCACGCTCCTGCAGGTTGAAGATGGCATTGGTCAGCGCCTTACCCGGCGCATTGGCGATCATCACGCCGTTCATGCGGCTGCCGTAGTCACCACGCTTAAACGGGCCGTAGTGGTCGAAGACACTGTAAATCAGGCCGGAACCCTGGGTCGCAGTCAGAAATTCGGTACGGAAACCGATAAGACCACGGGCCGGCATGATGTAGTCAAGACGCACACGACCATGGCCGTCGGGCACCATATTCTTCAGGTCGCCGCCACGGGCACCCAGCTTCTCCATCACGCCACCCTGGTGCTGATC
>JBFFJV010000287.1:0-3577 GCA_041555695.1 Thiohalomonadaceae bacterium
ACCAACTGTGCCATTTTGGGAAGGGCCGAGGCCTTTGCCTCGAAGAACCCGGTGGGTAAATCCTTTGTCGATGGCCTCACCATGGGCCTCGGCTTCGCCGTGATACTTGTCATCCTCGGCGCAATGCGCGAACTCATCGGCTTCGGCACCCTCTTCGCCCAGGCCCACATGATGTTCGGCGAAGCGGCACGCTGGATCACCATCACCGTATTCGAAGACTACAAAGGCTTCCTCCTCGCCATCCTCCCCCCCGGAGCCTTTATCGGACTGGGGCTGTTGATTGCAGTGAAAAACCTCATCGAGCAGCGCCACGAACAAAGTGCAAAGCAATCTATTCCAATGGTCGCTGAAGCCGAAGTTTAGAAACCGGAAATCGTTGCCGTAATTCTCATCTTCCCGCGTTATCCCTCATTCTGAGGCGAAATGAGTATACAAGCTTAGATAAAGATGACCACTTACGAAACTTACCCAGTAAATAGAGTAAATAACGAATACGATTAAGCTGAAGCCTTATTACCTTCTCGCTACCATAGCGTTTCTCTATCATCTCTCGGGAAAAGTGAAACTGTAAACTTTTTATAAATTGCTGGATAAGGATTAGATTCGCTCGACGCACCTTAAGTGTACGGCATACCCGCCGGTAGTGCCGCTCAGCGTGACTAGCATGGTCCGGCAAAATCGACGGCAGCGGCATACAAAAGAAACCATTTAATAGTCGCAGATAACCAGCCAGTTCTTTCTGATAACCAGAAACCGTAACACGCGCCTCCACCTCCTCCCAGTTCACCGCGTCACCATAAAATCGGCAATACCATGGGAGATCCCAGGCATGTCGCATATCAAGCAAAGAAAACCGGTGGTTTTCATGAGAAATTTCAGAATGGAGAAACATTAACAGAAGCTGTTCTGTCGGATCAGGCAACCAGGCATTTGCCTCAGCCCCTAGTGAAATCTTTTTAGCCTTATGCCGTAGCGTTGTTGATGTCACAACAGCCCTGCAGTTCGATGAAAGCGGTCGTATATGCAACTCAACAAGTGCTGGCTCACCTTTTTTTTGCAAGGGTGGATAGTGATGATTTCCCTCTTCCAGCTGCAGTTGTTGATACTTGTCCGGTACCATATAGCCGTCATTTAAAAGTGTGCTAAGCGCACGCTTACCTTGAGAATTCGGCACCAAGATATCCAGATCAAACATAAAACGTGCAGCAGGATCGGGAACCCATTTCTCGACAAATAACGCAGCCCCCTTAATTAACACCGGTTCAACGCCAACACTATTGAGACAACAAACCACCTTCTCAAGTTGTTTACTCAGATTTCTATTGCGCTCAACATTAAGAGAGTAAATCTCATGCGCATAGGCGACCGCCATTTCGGGTGGCCGCTGGAGTAAGGAGTTGTCGCGCAAGGCGCAATAGAGCGCAGGCACAAGGTACTGACTATTGGCTACCGCAAACAGTTCATCCCACTCCTCGGGTGAAATAGTATCTGTTTCAAACTCACAGTGCGGTGAGATCAACGCCGACAGTGACTGATAGGCCGCCAGTTTTTTCACCCCAGTGATTCCAGGGCATCCAGTGCAGCGTCCAGATCACCAAATGTGAAGGCATAGCGGGGGATGGAAATTAGCCAGTCGAGAAAACATGCCATCCCTTCACGACCCAACGGCGACACAATATGGTAGTCACTACGCTGAAAGTGGCGAAGGCTTTCAACCACCGACAGAGGGGTCAATGTTGTAGCCTCCCCCTGCTGGTAGTTGGGAAAAACAAGATGCGTTGCCGGTAAAACCTGTGTCGCTGCACTCTCCGTCGGAACCGGGAGGTAGCGAATGCGGATGCCATTTCTTCTCTCATGAATCGGACATTCGCGTAAGCTGTGAACACGTCCCTCCACTAGCGACCAACTAGCCGACTTAATACCCACCCCAACTGGTAATGGTCGCAGTGAAAAATCACGCCCATTCAACACCGCAACTTCATCTGTATAAACACACCAGCCGCGCGCCATCAGCCCGGCGCTAAGCGTACTCTTACCAGAACCTGAGGCCGCAGGCATTAACAATCTATAGTTATCTCGTCCAATCGCTGCAGCATGAAAAGCAATCATAAACCGACTATGCAGATAGGCGTAGCGACGCACACCATCGAGCAACAAGGGCAATAAATTACTCCCTTTCACCCCATCAGCAACACAGAAGTCATTGGCAATAACGCAGTAAGAGTGTCCTGAGGCTTGAACCCTGAGTTGCAGATTTGCAGGGAGCGATTGAGTAACTAGGCATGGTGCGAGGATGGATGACAGCTCGGCCAAAAGCTTACCACTGATTCCTGATATATTAATACCAACGTCGAGAACTCGGTAATGAGCATCCTCCTTACATTCGCAATAAGGAGGGACCTCGTCCCATGCAGGGAGTTCCTGGTCAATCTCATCGGGCTCGTCTAACACCTTCCCGTCATGCAACAGTACAAGTTGATTAACAAAAAGTGATGCCTCTGGCTCCGAACTTCCCCGCTGAACTAAATCGCGTACCAGCTGCGCAACACCAATCCCTTCCTCTAGAGAAAACCAGATATAAAGCCCTAACGAGTCAAGCGGATAGATGAGACCACTATTTATGACATGCAGTAGTGCCTCGTCACCATCAAACCAGTAGAGCTCAAGATTGGGATTTCTACAAAGTGATCGGCGATACGCTTGTGGGCTCCTGCGTAATGACCCCATTATTCCCCCCTTTGCAGGGCAAACAACGGGAACTACATCCCCTCAGATGCAGCCAGGGTCTTTCCTGGTTTAAGCGCGGCATAAAGACCCAGCGGTGCAGTGGCGGCATAGCTACCAAAGCGCTTCATAAATTCACGCCGCAGCTCATCGTGCCCCTCTGCGGGGGTATTATCGGTTTCACCCGGTTCAACGCTGGAATTAGACTTGGTTTCTTCGTTCACAATGACTCCTTTTATATCTTTTTATAGACAGTTCAGGGGGCTCCATCACTCGGTTGAGATTGCTTGGCCCGTGCAGAGATCACTGCCATCGGCTCGCTGAGGTGGCCCTCTTCACCACTGGCATATATTGCAGCCACGCGATAGTAATGTATGCGGCCAGTGGCAGTTCCCCTGTGGAAATAACTCGTTGCGTTATCCACTGTTTCGATACGAATAGTACCAAATCCAACGCCCTTTGGATCGGCCTTCGCGCTGGCAGGCTCCGCCAGCCCTTTTGCCGCTCTCCCCTGGCGCCGGATATTTTCGGCTTGCCAGTAAATCGCATAATGCTGGGCATTGGGGATCGCCGGCCAACTCAGTATCACCCCTCCCCTCTGCGGCTTCACCTTGAGCGTGGCGGCCTTCTCTACCTTTACCCCAGCAGGCATCATGTCTAACTCAGAGTCTGAGGCAGCACGACTATTGCGCGCATCGCTGGCACCCGCCTCGCATGCAATAGACAGTAACAGCAGGGGGAGCACTCGCCATGGCTGTAATATGTTTGTTCGCTTGATCATCGTCATGTCCCTACTGTGTACATCCTGGGGTGGTACAAACAACCTTCAGCAAGCGCCGTCCTTCATTGTCAT
>JBFFJV010000288.1:0-3564 GCA_041555695.1 Thiohalomonadaceae bacterium
CCCTGTTCGGTCCTGAGCCCGAGTTCTTCATCTTTGATGACGTGCGTTGGGGTGCCGACATGAGCGGTTGCTTCGTGAAGATCGACTCTGAGGAAGCTGAGTGGAACTCCGAGCGCGTTTACGAAGACGGCAACATTGGTCACCGTCCTGGCGTTAAGGGTGGTTACTTCCCCGTTCCTCCCGTCGATTCACTGCACGACATTCGTGCTGCCATGTGTCTGGCGATGGAAGAGATGGGCCTCGACGTTGAGGTTCATCACCACGAGGTGGCGACTGCTGGCCAATGTGAGATCGGTACCGGTGCCAACACCCTGGTAAGAAAGGCTGATGAAGTTCAGGTCCTCAAGTACTGCGTCCACAACGTTGCTCACAGCTACGGCAAGACCGCAACCTTCATGCCCAAGCCTATCGTTGGTGACAACGGCTCCGGTATGCACGTTCACATGTCTATCTCTAAAGATGGCGTGAACCTGTTCGGCGGTAATGAGTACGGTGGTCTTTCCGAGATGGCACTGTTCTACATCGGTGGTGTGATCAAGCACGCACGTGCCCTGAACGCCTTCGCCAACGCCTCTACCAACAGCTACAAGCGTCTGGTTCCCGGTTTCGAAGCCCCTGAGATGCTGGCCTACTCGGCCCGTAACCGCTCAGCCTCTATCCGCATCCCTTATGTGACTAATCCTAAGGGCCGCCGTATCGAGGTTCGCTTTGGTGACCCGACTGCCAACCCTTACCTGATGTTCTCTGCCTTCCTGATGGCTGGCCTTGACGGTATTCAGAACAAGATCCACCCTGGCGAAGCTATGGACAAGGATCTGTATGACCTGCCGGCAGAAGAGAAAGCTGAAATCCCAACCGTATGCCACAGCTTCGACCAGGCTCTGGATTGTCTGAATGAAGATCGCGAGTTCCTGACCCAGGGCGGCGTATTCACCGATGACATGATCGATGCCTTCATCAAGCTGAAGATGGAGGAGATCACCCGCATCCGTATGACCACTCATCCGGTTGAGTTCGATATGTACTACAGCTGCTAATTAGCAACTGAAGTTCATTTGAACAGAAAAAGCCCCCGCTAGTCGGGGGCTTTTTTGTTTGCGCTGCATTTAGCTGGAGCACTGCATGAGGTACGGAATGGAACAATGTTTAGGAGCAGATATGCAGCACAGAGGCGTGTGAGCTGTAAATAATAGAAGCTGTTGGCTATGCTAGGTCTATGCGAGCCCTTCTTCTATTATTGTTGTTGAGCATTTCTGCCGTATATGCGCAAAGCGGTTACCGCTTTGTGCACCCTGACGGTACGGTGGAATTTAGCGATAAACCGATACCGGGTGGTGAGGAGATCAAGCTACGCGAGGCACCGGCAATCAAGCTTGCACCGGTTAGCTCCTCCCCTGCCTCGAAAAGTAGCGCACAGAGGCAAGGTGGAATGGGTGACAGCAAGGAAGGTGAGGGTAACGGCACAATCACTATTACCTCCCCCCAGCCAGATCAAACCATCCGCTTCGCTGAGACAGGCATTACGGTGGCGGTTAGTGTCACTCCAGCACTACAGAGCGGTGAGACGATAAATATTAGCCTGGATGGCAGGATTGTCGCCAGCGGCAGCGGTAGCAGTTTTAATGTTGGGGAAGTCTATCGGGGTAGTCATACCCTCAGCGCCAGTGTTGTGGATTCCAGTGGCACAGTACTATTCACCAGTTCACCAGTGACCTTCTATATACAGCAGCACTCGATTCTCAGGGATGAGCCTTAACCTCTCTCACCTGAGCCCCCCTTCTGAGTGCCGAGTAAATTAATCGCCTCCTCAGTGCACTATAATGGTGCGCATCAGCTATGCTATTGCACAAGTACGGTATCCCTGGTTATTAGGTAGGCAAGCCAAAGTGCGATCAAAATCATAAATAGCTGTTAATTCAGTAAGTTAAAATTTATGCCAAATTCCGGTGCAGCATGGCAGTAGTTGGTTTAGAAATTGCAGTAGGTTGTGCATGGAGAGTTCAGAAAGTATGACGTCGATAGCACTGGATAAGGTAGTCGAGAACCTTCACACCACAGTGATGATTCTCGATGATGAGTTGCGTCTGCGTTATATCAACCCCGCCGGTGAGACCCTGTTTGCAGCCAGTGCACAGCGCTTTATCGGTTTACCGGTACAGGACCTGATCTTCGATGATGAGCTGATAGAGGCGTTATCGCATGTGCTACAGACCTATAGCCCCTTTACTGAACGCGAACTGGTGATAAACCTGGGTTTTGATCACAAGGTAACAGTGGATCTGACAGCCCTGCCGCTGCAGGAAGAGGGCCTGGGCAACGGTCTGATCGTGGAGATGAAACAGCAGGACAGGCACCTGCGTATCAGCCGTGAAGAGGGGTTGCTGGCACAGGGCAATGCGACCCGTGCCCTGGTCAGAGGCCTGGCACACGAGATCAAAAACCCGTTGGGTGGGCTGCGCGGTGCGGCGCAGTTACTGGAGCGTGAGCTGCACAATGAGGAGCTCAAGGAGTACACCAATATCATTATCAGCGAGGCAGACCGCCTGCAGGGGCTGATGAACCAGATGCTTGGGCCCAATACCCTGCCGCGTAAGCGCCCACTCAACATTCACGAGCCACTGGAGCGGGTGCGCCAGGTCGTTTCAGCGGAGATAAGCGAGAATATCCGTCTGATACGCGATTATGACCCCAGTATCCCCGAAATTTACGCCGATATAGATCAGATGATCCAGGCGCTAATGAACCTGGTTCGCAACGCGACACAGGCCGTAGGGGACGCGGGCGAGATCATTTTACGTACTCGTGCCATGCGTCACTACACCATTGGTCATGTGATGCACCGGCTAGTGGCGCGTATCGACATAATCGACAACGGCCCCGGTATCTCGGAGGAGATGCGCGAAAGCCTGTTCCTGCCAATGATCACAGGGCGCGCTGAAGGCACAGGGCTTGGCCTCCCCATCGCACAGTCGATGATCAACTTAAACGGCGGCCTGATCGAGTGGGAGAGCCAGCCGGGAAAAACCGTATTTACCGTACTGCTGCCAGTGGCGGCAGAGCAAGACGGCACCAAGGAGTGATAAAGATGTCAGAGCAGAATACCGTCTGGGTTGTTGATGATGATCGTTCAATCCGCTGGGTACTGGAGAAGGCGTTAAAGCAGGCCGGGATGGTGGTGCAAAGCTTCGAGAGTGGTGATGCGGTACTTAAACAGCTGCAGCGAGAAGAGCCGATGGCTCTGGTTACCGATATTCGCATGCCTGGTATTAGCGGCCTTGAGCTGCTGGAGCAGATCAATACCGACCACCCCGAGATGCCGGTGATCATCATGACGGCGCATTCGGACCTCGATAGCGCCGTCTCAGCCTATCAGGGTGGTGCCTTTGAATACCTGCCCAAGCCTTTCGATGTGGATGAGGCGGTAGAGCTGGTGCGTCGCGCCCTTACCCATCGTGAAGAGCAGAGCGCCACGGCAACCACCGAGAGTCTGGAGCAGGAGACCGAGATTATTGGTGCGGCCCCCTCAATGCAGGAGGTGTTTCGTGCGATTGGCCGTCTCTCCTC
>JBFFJV010000289.1:0-3536 GCA_041555695.1 Thiohalomonadaceae bacterium
CCCTGCGTGGTAAGGACGGAGTGTCCATAGGGTGAGAGGTCGTTGATACGCGAGGCGCTAATAGAGCGGATATCGGCACAGACACCGCTGAGGGCGATCACCAGCAGGTCGAGGACAAAACCGGGGTTGATACCGGTGCCGAGCACTACGGCATTGTGTTCAATGGCAAGCTGGTGCAGTTCATCGGCAACAGTTGATGAAACGGCGGCGGGATAAGCCATCTCCTCGGCGGTGGAGATCACCGAGACGCCGTGGTGTAAAAGGGTGGTGATCTCACCAGCTGCATCCTCAATGGTGGAACAGGTTGCCTGCAGCGCGATATGGGGACGGGTCTGTTCGAGCACGGCATGCAGGTCGTTGCTGACGGCAATACCCAGCTCATGGTCGAGTCCCAAAATTTCACCCAGATCCATGCCGGCACGATCTGCCCGCCGGGCAAAGAGACCGACCAGCTCAACCCCTGCTTTATGACATAGCAGCCGGGAAATTCCAGTCCCCATATTCCCGGTCCCAAGAACAAGCACCCGTATCTTTTCAGACATGCCCTCACAATCCACTCTGGTTGTTCTATTTGTACTCATAGCATAGCAGCTGAAACAGGAGGCTCTTATCCAGTAAGATGAGACGCTGATTGAATTACTTCTATACTCCTCATATGCAAAATGAATCCCTCAGCCAACAAACGAGACTGCTTCAGCAGTTACAGACCGGTGATTGCTTTAGCCACCCGGTGACCGAGTCTCAAATCATCGAGACCCATATCTCCTGGGTGCTGCTAACCGGCCCCTACGCCTACAAAGTCAAAAAGGCCCTTAACCTCGGTTTTCTCGACTATTCCACACTGGAGAAACGTAAGCACCAGTGTCAGGAGGAGCTGCGACTGAATCGCCGTACCGCCCCTGAGCTCTACCTTGATGTGGTGCCGATTGGTGGTACCCCTGAGCAGCCGCAAATTGGCAAAGAACCGGCTATCGAATATATGGTAAAGATGCTGCAATTTCCGCAGCAGGCACTGCTCACACAACTACTGGCCGCTAAAAATTTAAACGCGTCACAGGTCGAAACCCTGGCACAGACAATCGCCGACTTTCATGCCGCAATCGAGATTGCCGCGGCCGACTCTCCCTACGGTTCGCCTGAGCTTATCAATAAACCCATTCATGAAAATTTCACACAGATACGTGAGCGGATCTCCTCGGCCGATCTGTTACAGCGGTTGCAGGTAATCGAACAGCGCAACACTGCCTTCGCACAAAGGGAGAACAGGCTATTTGAACAGCGCAAGCGAGAAGGATTTATCCGCGACTGCCACGGTGACCTGCATCTCAACAACATTCTTCTTCTCGATGGGAAACCTAAACTGTTTGACTGCATCGAGTTCAATCCCGAGCTGCGCATCATTGATGTCATCAGCGAGCTTGCCTTTCTGGTAATGGATCTGGAGCAGCATCAGGATGGCGAACTGGCTAACCTTCTCCTCAACAGCTACCTGGAGAGAAGTGGTGACTATGAGGGAGTGCGGCTGCTGCGTTTTTACCTCTGCTACCGGGCGCTGGTGCGCGCCAAAGTGGTGACGATTCGTCTCACACAGAGCGGCCTTACTCCTCAGGAAAAGGGCGATATTCATCAGGCATTCAGCGGCTACCTTAAACTGGCAGAGGGCTACAGCGAAGCGAATCATCGCCATATTTTCATCACCCATGGCCTATCCGGCTCCGGTAAGACCACCCTGACGGGAACGCTGATGCAGCGCCTTGGGGCGATCCGCATCCGTTCTGATATTGAACGTAAACGGCTATTTAGCCTGAAGAGTAATGAACAAAGCGACACCACCAATATCTACACCGAAGAGGCGAACCAGAGAACCTATCAACGCCTTGCCGAACTGGCGACAGCGATAACTGAGGGTGATTTCCCTGTAATCATCGACGCAACATTCCTTGAGAAAAGTGAGCGCGACCACTTCCGGGCACTGGCAGACAAATTGGGCGTACCATTCACTATTCTGCACTTCCATGCTCGCCCCGAGGTGCTCGCTCGTCGGATCAAAAAGAGAGTAGCGATTGGTAAGGATGCCTCCGATGCCGATTTAACCGTGTTGCAGGGGCAAATAAAAAGTTACCAGCCAATTGAGGACACGGAGATGGCCGGAACCATTGTTATCGATACGGAGGCGAAACATCCTCTCGATGCCATTATTGATGAACGAAACGTCTAGTGGCCACCACCCCTGCCTCACCTCTCCATGTTGGCGAAGCTGGTTGTATCGAGTAAGCCTTAAATGCTTATGGATGGGTTCTCTGTTCATTAGAAAGCTCTCGCCTGACAACCCGGGTCAGGTTGTTCATCGCCTCGGCGATCAGCTCAATCACATCGTCGGCACTCATCACTCCCTGCAGACTCCCCGCCTCATCTACCACGATAATCCGCCGCACTCCACGGCTCTGCATTAGCGCAATCGTGTTGAGTAACGTCTCACCCTCAGAAACCTGAACAGGGTCCGGACTCATCACATCCCTGACAGTGACAGAATCAACGCTCACCTCCTGCGCAAGAACCTCAACCACCAGGTCACGATCGGTAACGATCCCAAGTGGACGATTTAGCGCCCCCTCCCTCTCAACCACCACCAAGGTGCCGACATGGTGTTGCCGCATCAGTCTGGCGGCCTCACTGATCGTGCTCTCCGGCCCGGTAATGATCACCTCACGATTACAGTATTCACCTGCTGTCATAACACCTCATTCCCTTTTATTAACTACTCAACAATATGGTGCTTACCAACCAGATGTACGGTACTCGCCTGGGGCCCATCATCACCCGGTGCTTCATCGAAACGGACCTCACTGCCGACCTCCAGGGAGTCGAAATCGCCATTGACCACACTATTGCGGTGGAAGTAGATATCCCTCCCATCGGGAGTCAGAATCCTGCCATAGTCCTGATGCGGCTCCATTTCAGATACCTTCCCATGAGGCGGTACACTATGAGCTTTCACATCGCCACGCTGTTTGCTGGCAAAATTCTGCAACTTTCTGCGCATCGCATTGAATGCATCACGGATAGCCACATAGGCATCCTCGTGCGCCTGGTGCTCCTTGGGTGAACGGTTGACGACCAGCTCACCCGTGGGCACGGTCAGGTCGATGGCAACATGAAACAACTTGCCCTGCCGGTGGTGGCCATGGGGCTGCTCGACCACGACATGACAGCCCATAATATGCTCATAAAACTCATCCAGTTTGGCGGCCTTCTCACGAATATGTGTCTCAAGTGCATCGGAGTGTGGCATGTCACGAAAAGTAATTTGTAGTGGCTGTTTCATTGATGGAATCCTTTGTAGATTGAACGCCTACTCAAAAAATATAGTACATAGCAGAAAGAGTGGAGATATTTCGGCTGCACCCAGATAACGGCGGATTAAGGTGTTCTGACCCTGGAAACGGCGGCCCTGTCATGGAGTTGATTAAAAACCCGGTGCAGAAAACACCACCAGACAGAACGGAATAACAAAGGAGCCAACAAGATGGATGAAG
>JBFFJV010000290.1:0-3534 GCA_041555695.1 Thiohalomonadaceae bacterium
GAACATGATCACCCTGAGTGCTTCTACCATCGTAGCCTAATGGTTGATGAGTTTAATGTAGCTGAAGAGTTGTTGTCATGGAGGGAGCGCTGGTATTCCGCAGGATGGGACGGGACCTTTGCTGAGGGTGTTCCTCATAGGCTAAAGGTGATGGCAGATATTGAGGCCACAGCAAATGGACAATTTCATCAGGGAGTGGGGGAGCAGCTCCAGGCGGTGTTGGCATTACTGGATGGTGGTCAACTGACTCAGCTTGAAAAGCTCTATTTACTCGACCCGCTGGTACGATTCAGTCCACTTTGGCAACAGGTCATTGGCCATTTTCCTCATGAGATTGTGGAGTCTTTACCTCCTCAGGCACCAGCCACTACCGATCTCGGTCGTGTTCAGCATTTGCTTCAGAAGCTGAATAGAGGTGAGTGTGATAAAAATGCTGATGGTCAAATCATCAAGTCTGAACTGGAGGGTGATGGAACCTTTCGCGTGGTGAGGTCTTTTTCCAAAACGACGTCTGCGAATTTTGTTGCGTACGATATAAAGAATAGTTCAGCTGATGAGAACTCTACCCTGCTAGTAGGGAGTTCTGGCTCTGAGATCGATGAGGCGCTTGAGATCGCAGATTTGCCGCGTCTTGGTTTGAATACTCCATCGCCAGCACGCCCACTCCTTCAATTATTACCGCTTGCTCTTGAGTTATTGTGGTCACCGCTAGACCCGGAAAAACTGCTGGAGTTTTTACTTCTTCCTTATTCACCTTTGCCACAAAGAGTTAGTCGTGAACTGGCCGAAGTCGTAGCGGAACAGCCTGGTATCGGTGGGCTTGAATGGCATAGTCGAATTGAGAAGCTTCGAGTGCGTGAAGTGGAAGCCGGGCGAGAAGAAGCCTGGCCGGAGTTGCAGTCACGTATCACTGTCTGGCTTGAATGTGATCGTTATCCGCGAAGTGAGGGTATCTCTGCTGCTGTGATTCTGGATAGAGTTAATGCTGTCGCAGATTGGCTGGTTCAACAGGGGACGCTGTTTGCTGACCCTCATCTCGCACAGTTGGCGCGTATCGCCGGAGGTCAAGCAACTGAGCTGGCCTCGTTATTGGTCGAATTGGATGGACAGCTCTTGGATGTGGAAATTCTCCACTACCTGCTGGGGCAGGTTACTGGGGAAGGAACAGGCCTTCTGGATAGAGGGGCAGAGTGCGATCCTAGTTCAACCCGAAGGCTGTACGGTTCAAGGGAGCCTGCCAATTTCAGAACAGCATTAGACCATCTGTACTGGTGGGATCCTGTTCCTGCAAAAGCATCGTCCTACCCCTGGTCAAATAGCGAGCTGGCCGCACTGAGAAGCAGCGGTGTTTTGCTACCGGATACCTCAGAACACCTCAAAGCCCAAGCAGAGAGCTGGCTTTATCCCTTATATGCTGCTCGTAACAGCGTAAGCATGATCCTGCATCCTCAGGAATCGGGGCATCATCCTATTTGGGATCAGATTGGCAGTGTGGTGGAGGGTTGGAAAGAGGTCAATGCTGAGACAGAGATACTGAACGGAGGGGAGGGACAGGAACCCATAAAGTATACCCCTCTGCCACAACGGCAACGGTGGTGGCACATTGAACCAGAACACCTGGAGAAGCGAGAGAGAGAGTCATACTCCAGTTTGGACGGCTTCATCAAGAGCCCCTATCAGTGGGTACTGAACTACAAGGGGAAAATCCGCCCCGGCTCACTGACCACACTGAATGGTGGAAACCGTTTGAAGGGTACTTTGGTTCACCACCTCTATGAGCGATTTTTCAATGAGCACCCAGACTACCTCAAGAAAGGTTCTCCAGAACCAGACTTTGTCAACCAATGGTTAGATAGTGCGCTCCCTAAGTTGCTTGGTGAAGAAGGGGCTACTCTGTTACAGCCTGGTTATCTGGTCGAGAAGACCCGTTTCGAGGATCACGCACGCACCTCGTTACACTCACTCCTCAAACAACTTCAGGCCGCTGATGTGATTGACGTGGAGATGGAGGGCTACCACGAGGGCTTGAGTTTCGCCGGTCTATTGGGTGGATATATCGATATCCGGGTCACTAATCGGGAAGGCCAAGAGGCACTAATCGACATCAAATGGGGGGGTGAAAAATATAAACACGACGATCTCGTCAATAATCAACATCTTCAGCTCGTTCTCTACTCCTACCTGCGACAAAAAGAACTAATCACGGAATCCTGGCCGACCGTGGCCTACTTCATTATCGAAAGTGGTGTGTTGCTCGCACAAAACCACAACTATTTCCCCGATGCAGCGATTGCCTCTCCGAAGGGTGACGAAAACATAGCCGAGATATGGCAACGCTTTGCAACTACCTGGAAGTGGAGGAGAGAACAAATCGATAAAGGAATCATTGAAGTGACCGTCTCGGGTACTGAGGGTGATGAGAATTCTCAACCTGGAGAGGATGGCATGGTACTGCCAGAAAGTAGTGATCGCTATAGCGACTATGGGGTGTTGACCGGATGGAGTGAAGAGGCATGAAGAACATCACTTTCATCAGTGCTGGGGCTGGATCCGGCAAGACATACCGATTAGCTGAAGATTTGGAGCAGATCCTTAAAGAACGCAAGGCCAGTCCAGCAGGAGTAATTGGCACCACCTTTACAAAGCTAGCCGCGTCGGAGCTACGCGAAAGAGTACGTCAACGGCTCAATACATCAGGTTTGATAGAGATCGCAAATCAGATGGATCAGGCTCGCCTCGGTACCGTTAATAGTGTCTGCGGGTCATTGCTAGAGCGCTTTGCCTTTGAGGCCGGACTCTCGCCAAGGCAGGCTGTTATTGAGGATGAAGCCGCAGCATTACTCTTTTCCCGTGCACTGGAGGAAGTCGTCAGTATTGACGAGGTAGAGGAAATGCATGCCCTGTCTTTCAGACTTGGAAGAGAAAACTGGAAGGATGAGGTTGCTACTGTCGCGAAAACTGCCAGGGCCAATAATCATCATTCAGATCAGTTATCCGATTTTGCTGAACAGAGTATTGAAACTATCAAGGGATTTATGCAGCAGTCCAAGGAGCGCGACCTGACAGGAGAGTTACTTGATACGCTGAGTAAGTCAATAGCTAGTATCGATGACAATATACAAAGCGGAGTCGATACAACAAAGGGGACAGTGAAATATCTAACCGATATACGCCGAATCAAACACAAGCTAAAAGCTAACCGACTTCCATGGTCAGAATGGATCAAACTGTCGAAAAGTAAACCGACTAAAAAGAGTGAGCAATTTGTTGAGGCCACCCAAATGGTGGCTGCAGATGTAGAGCGTCATGCTGATCTGCACATGGATATTGAACGTTATACCAGGCAGATCTTTTCCCTGGCTAGTCGGGCCATGGATGGTTACCAGTCACTGAAGAAGTCTAAGCACTTGCTCGATTTTACCGATCAGGAACAGTTACTTTATCAGGTGTTGGGGCATCCTGTTGTTCGAGACACCTTGAGCGAAGAGTTGGATCTGCTGATGGTGGATGAGTTTCAGGACACCAGCCCGATAC
>JBFFJV010000291.1:0-3516 GCA_041555695.1 Thiohalomonadaceae bacterium
AGCAGACATACCAGTGCTGCGGTGGGCGGTGCGCGGGTGAAAAACCGTCTCCAGTGTTGTTCACTCCAAAACTCTGCCCCCCTCTCGCTGGTTCATCCATTTTTACGCGCGGGTGAGCGCAGAGAAAACAACATGAACAAAATACATCTCTCGATTTCGGCTCTGTTATTAAGCAGCGCCACACTTCTCCAGGCCGCCGACGAGGCAATAAGCCCGATTATCGTCACCGCCACACGCACCGCACAAAGTGCCGATGAGACCCTGGCCTCAGTCACCGTTATCACACATGATGAGATCCAGCAGAGCCAGAGCAATTCTGTCATGGAGCTGCTGCAGAACCGCTCGGTCGGTATCGACCTCACCCGAAACGGTGGCCTCGGCACCACGACCAGCTTGCGCCTACGCGGCACCAACAGCAATCATGTACTGGTACTGATTGACGGCTTACGCGTTAACTCCACCATCGACGGCGACTTCAAATGGGCCAACCTGCCGCTGGCACAGATCGAACGTATCGAAATCGTGCGCGGCCCACGCTCCACCCTCTACGGCTCAGACGCCATCGGCGGGGTGGTGCAGATCTTTACCCGCAAGGGTGATCGCCTCCACGCCACACTTGGTGGCGGCAGTTACAACACACTACGCTCCGAACTGGGTACCGCGGGCAGCCTTGGCAAAGGTCGCTTCCATATCAATGCGGGCTACCTGGAGAGCGGCGGCTTCTCTACCAAACAGCCCGGCAGTTATGGTTACGAGCCGGACGATGACGGCTACCAGAATAGCAATCTGGGGGCGGGCATCAGCTATCCGTTGGGTGAGAGTGCTGAGATGAAGCTCAACCTGCTGCACAGCAATGGCGATGTGGAATACGATACGGGCAGCTCGAGCCAACGCAATGACTCGGCCAGCCTGGGCATTGACTGGGCCGGCAGCGAAAACTGGCAACAGAATCTCAACATCGGCCACGCCGCAGATCACTACGAAACCAATACCGGTTACAGCGTGCACTCACTACGCGACACCGTTGGCTGGCAACATGACCTGCAACTCGGCGAAACCAGCCTGCTCACAGCAGGCATCGAATACACCAGCGAGAACGGCGAAAGCGAGGGCACTTCGGGCTATGACGAAAGCACCTCAAACAGTGCCCTGTTCGCCCAGTACCAGTGGGATGGTGAGACACTCGATCTGCTGCTCGGCGGCCGTACAGATGAACACAGCGGTTTCGACCGCCACAATACCGGCAGCATCACCCTGGGTGGCAAGCTCGGGGGGGGGCGTCTCTATGTGAGCTACGGCAGCGCCTTCAAGGCTCCCACCTTCCTGCAGCGTTACTACCCGGTTACAGGCAACCCCGATCTGGAGCCGGAAAAATCGACCAGCAGCGAGCTGGGCTATCGCCTTGGTGCCCTGCAGGCAAGCATCTACGATACCCGTGTGGAGAACCTCATCGAGTGGGACCCGGCCGGTTATCAGAACGTCAGCCGTGCCCGTATCCAGGGGCTTGAACTGGAGTACGCGCTACTGGTCAACAGCTGGCAGCTAAACAGTGGCCTTACGCTGCAGAAGGCAGAGGATGAAGATAGCGGCACGCAACTGCTGCGCCGCGCCGAGAAAAAACTGTTTTTTACCGCCAACGGCCCCATCAATGCCAAAACCAATATCGGCATTGAGGCCAGTTATACCGGCCCCCGAATGGATCGCAGTAACGTCGAACTACTCTCCTACACCCTGCTCAACCTCACCGGTGAATACCGCTTCACCAAACAGTGGTCACTCAGCGGACGTATCGAGAACCTGCTGGACGAAGAGTACATGCTGGCCAACGGCTACAACACACCCGAGCTCTCCGCCTATGCCAACATCAATTTCAAGATGTAACATGGGCGCATGAGAACCTGGCACGCACCGCTGAACAACCGCAGAGTAGACCGCAAGGTCACGCTACGGCTGTTCGGCTTCGTGCTGATTTCGATTGCCCTGCATGGTGTAGTGCTACTCGCACAGCAGACGCCTGGCGAATTTAATGAAGCAGGCGACAGTTCGACGCTGCAAGTCACCCTTGGTCCCATTAGCACTATGGATGGCCCGGCAAAACCCGATAAAGTCGAAAATAAAACGCGCAAAAACAGATCCGCTACCGCCACACCAGTCGAACACAAAAAACACGTCATTGCCGCAACACAGGGTGTTAACCAACCACCCATCACAGCGACTACCAATGAACCGCCTGAAAAGGCACCTTCAGCTAACACTGCAGTTATGCCTCAGGAGGAAACCACCACGGCCCCCCATGCTGCGGTCGCTACGGTAAAATCGAAAAGCGGGGCACAACTACGAATCACCCTTAAGCAACAACTAAAACGGGCACTGGCGAAACAGTTCTACTACCCGTTACTGGCAAGTAAGCGCGGCTGGCAGGGTCAGGTGCTACTCGCCTTTAGTCTTGATACCCGCGGCACCATCATTAATGCCCGCATCGCACAGGGCTCCGGCTACCGCGTGCTGGATCGCGCCGCACTCACGTCACTCAACAAGGTGGCAATGATTGATGCTGAACTCTCACAGCCCCTCTCCTTCGAGCTGCCTGTGATTTACAATTTGAACGGAGGTTAAGGCATGGGCCATCGACTATCCAGGATCTACACCCGTACCGGCGATAAAGGCACCACCGGTCTTGGCGACGGCAGTCGGGTGGAAAAAGATCACATACGTGTCGAGGCATTCGGTACGGTAGATGAACTCAACAGTGCCATCGGCCTGATACGCGCAGAAACACTGCCCGCGGGGATGGATGAACTTTTCAGCACAATACAGCACCGGCTGTTTGATCTCGGTGGCGAACTTTCTGTGCCCGGCTACACCGTGGTTGAACAAAGCGATATCGATGAGCTGGAACAACAACTCGATGCATACAACGAATCGTTACCGATGCTCAAGGAGTTCATCCTTCCGGCCGGTGGTCGCGCCACGGCACACTGCCATCTGGCGCGTACCATTTGCCGTCGTGCCGAGCGGCGCGTCTACACTCTCTCGAAAAGTGAGACAGTCAACAGTGCAAGCATCGCCTATCTCAACCGCCTCTCCGATCTGCTGTTTGTCACCGCGCGTGTCCTGGCCCGCTTTGAAAATGGTCAGGAAGTGTTGTGGCAACCGAAACCAAAACCCGAGTAACCCCCTTCATGTCATGCCAATACTTAAAGCGCATACTCGCTCTTACACTACTCACCGTCCTAGTCAGTCTCAGCGCCCAGGCCAGTGCGCAGAACTGTCCGCGTATAATCAGTCAATCTCCCTACCTCACCAAGAGTCTGCAATGGCTGGGACTGGAGGAGTGCATCGTCGGTGTCAGCCGTTACGACCGCCTCGACCTGCCGCACACCGGCGGGGTGATGGATCCAGACGGCGATGCGATTGAGGCGCTGGAACCCGACCTCATCTTTACCTCCAACTGGACTAAAGAGGAAGTACTCAAGACAGCCACTCCCGAGGGCGCGCGCAGTTTCCGCCTTGATG
>JBFFJV010000292.1:0-3515 GCA_041555695.1 Thiohalomonadaceae bacterium
ATTAATGCGGCTGAGGCCATCTATTCTCAGCTGTTGTTTGCGCGTTCCCAGGGGATCAGCCGGTCGACTGAGGTTTATGCCAACTTCGGTTTTATCGACCCGGCAGATCAATCCACCTGGCGTATGAGCGTGAGCACTCATAAAGGTTGTGATCTCTCCGAACTGGTTCCTGATGCCGACTACACGGATGACTGTAGCATGGTGGTGGATAATGGCGACGGGGTGGATGATGTTAATGACCTGGCCTACTTCATCACCTCCGGCGCAGATTTTAATGGTGTAGAGATTGATGCAAAGGAAGATGGGAGCGGTGGTGCCCCTGCTGAAATCACCTTTAACCCCACCCGTGGTACTGCAGAGAATGTAACGGTATACCTCTGGTTTAATGGTGGTGACAGGCAGTATGCCATGCGGGTGGTCACTGGAGTCATTGGGCGGGTGCGTATCTGCACTCCCGCAGGAGATCAGCGAGTTCCGGGGTACAGTACATGTTAAATATGGCATCTAAAGTGAGGGGATTCTCGCTAATTGAACTGATGATCGGTATGGCCGTTGGTCTACTTGTATTGCTGGCGGTGACTACGGTCTATATCAACACCCTACGCGTAAGCGCTAACACCCTGGATGGCAGCCGCCTCAATCAGGAAATGTCGGCCATGATGAATATTATGGTGAATGACATTCGCCGTGCCGGTTATTGGGAGGCGGCATCAGCGGCCTTTACTACGCCAACAAAAAACCCATTTATACAGGTGGAGAACGCGGCCAGTGCGGAGGATATCACCGCCCTGCGTATCTACAGCAACGGTGGCAGTGGCGCCAGCTATACCGATGTCACCTACGATGAAAATGGTCTCGTGAAGCCTGGTGATGATGGTTATAGCGAAGGCTCCTGTATCACCTATACCTATGATGCCAACAGGAATGGGACCTATGACAAGGTCACGGAGATCGCTACGGGGTTTGATAATGACAATACTCTGAAGGATAGCGATGGGGATGATGATGACGAGGAGTTCGGCTTCCGCTGGGATGGTGATGGCATCCTGCGTATGCGTACCTCGAACAATGATACCGGCCCCAGCAAGTGTGGTAGCAATAGCGGTAACTGGTTGGCTGTTAATGACGTGAATGACATTGTCATCACCAACCTTAATTTCAGCATTAAGCGCTCCTATTGCCGCAATGCCTCGGAGCCCGATGGTACCGATGACGGCGGTGTTTCAGGAGAAGATGCTGATGCCGTGCTGGACCCCAGGGAGTTCAATTGCTATGACGTGCCACCCACCAAAGGGGCGACACCGGGTGACGGCAGTGGGAATAGCACGGTAGAGACCCTGCTGGTTGATATTACCCTTCGCGCCCAGTTGGCCGATGATTCCTCTGTCTCGACCATACAGACGCAGTCCGTCCAACTGCGTAACAACCTGATTCGTTTGAGGTAGTCATGATGAATAGAATCTCCAGCGGCCTCTACACCACATTACCGCGCACGCAGCGAGGTATGGCCACCCTGCTGATCTCACTGGTGATCCTCACCACGATCACCTTTACCCTCATCTACTCGGCACGCACCATCCTGATGGAGCAGAAAATTACCGCTAACGACTTGCGCGGCCGCCAGGCCTTTGAGGCCGCTGAGGCGGGGCAGGAGGCGGCGGTGGCCTATCTCATGACCCCGGGGGGACGGGATAAGGATAGTGATGGCCGTGTCGTAACGGATGCGAGTGAAACCGATGAGTTCCTTTTCGATACTGACACGACGCCGGGCAATGACAGTAATGAGCTAACCCTGCCCAACGGCAGTCGGATAACGGTTAAGATGACTAAAGCGGATCAGGGGACCAAGACCTCCTCCTATGTGGCGACCCAGATAGAAACAACAGGCTGGAGTGATGACGGTACCGCCACCCGAAGCATTAATCATGTCTACTCCTACGTCAGCCCCCTGCCCAATGTGCCGGAAAACCCGGTGCTGGCACGCGGCACTGTCGTTGTAAATGGTTCTGCCGAGGTCATCAATCCGGAGGGGCACTCTACCATCTGGTCTGGCTTGCCGGTGGACCTGGGGGGTAATGCGACCACCGCCACCATGATCGCTGACCCCTCCAAGACGAGTGACGGCACCAATACCACCGCGTATCCCGCGTGCCTGGGCAGTACCAGTCTAGCCCCGGAAAGCTGTGATCCCACTGCAACACAGTGTCCCTGTGCGGTGGTGAAGTCATCCGACCGCGGTACGCCGGGGCTTGATATCGTGGAGCAGGACGACAGTCTGAAGAATCTTGCGCCCGGTGAGTTTTTCAAGAACTTCTTTGGCGTCACCGAGACCAGCTATAAAAATAACCGCGTCACACTTTTTACCACCGGCGCGAACTCTGACCAGGATGCTCCTACCGGTGTCAATCTTGCCACTAGTGAAGTGGCATGGGTCGATGCCACGGCAACTATAGCCTCATGGAACGGACTTACCGTAGGGTGTTCGGAAGCCGGTACCAGTAACAACGCCGGAATGTTCTGTAGCGGTGAAATCCAGCCCTCCATTGTCATCGTCGATGGTGACCTGGATGTCAAGGGTAACGTTATGATCTGGGGGCTGCTCTATGTGAAGGGTAATATTACCGGTACCGGGGGGGTGGATGTACGCGGTGCCATGATGATGGAAGGCACGAATGGCAATTTGAGTGGCAACCTGCGTATTTATTACAACTCAGCGGTACTACGCAGCCTGGCGGCGGTTGGCCAGATGGGTGGCGGTGGCGGCAGCTGGCGTGATTTTGACTGATCGGGATTGCAAATAGGAATAAAGCTATGAACAGGTACATTACTCATTACAAGGCAAATACCGGTTTCAGTCTTCTCGAGGCGCTGATTTCGCTGGTGATACTCTCCTTCGGTCTGCTGGCTATCGCCACCTTCCAGGGTCATCTGGTGCTTGGCAGTGGTTATAACAAGACGCGAAGCGAGGCGATGGCACTGGCGCAGCAGAAGCTGGATGACATTCGTGGCTACACCACCGAAGAGGAGTTGGTGGCCAAGCTTAAAGAGCAGGTGACAAGCGGGGTGATCACTCCGACCATCGGCGAGGAGTTCCCCGAGTACGCCTTTGCTGACCTGGTCGACGCGGCCTCGCCTAGCGATGTCACCACCGTCGTCGCGTGTGCCGATGGTTTTGAAGAAGTACCTGATGCCAATAACCCGATTCAAGGCACCACCCAGGATTTTACGCGCAAATGGAAGTACTGCCTGGACGATAACGAGCTGCTCTACACCGTGGTGGAGGTCAGCTGGAAGGATATGCAAGATGATACCGACATGGTGGCCCTGCACAGCATGGTTAGTTGGAAAAATCCGGCCGCAGCAGTACTGTTGGCCGAGATTCCGGCAGAGCCAGAGGTAGCCTCTGCAACCGGTCGTGCCTATTTGGGTGATGGCTCGGTGACGCAAGCGCAAATTGATGAAGCCAAGGCGAAAAATGACGGCAGCTTCCTGGATAACCAGGATGGAACCTTTAG
>JBFFJV010000293.1:0-3514 GCA_041555695.1 Thiohalomonadaceae bacterium
ACATCCTTGCCCTTCACCAGGTAGATCACATACTCACAGATGTTACCGGCATGGTCGCCGATGCGCTCCAGCGCGCGGGCCGCCCACATCACATCCAGTACACGGGTGATGGTGCGCGGGTCTTCCATCATGTAGGTCATCAGTTGGCGCATAATCGACTCATACTCTTTATCGACCTTTACGTCCTCACGGGCCACGGCAAGTGCCGCCTCGGCGTCCATACGGGCAAAGGCGTCGAGGGCATCGTGCAGCATCTCACGTACGTGGTTACCAATGTGTTGCAGCTCTACATAGTGACTCTGCTTAATCTCGGCATCGGCCAGACGCACCGCCATGCGACCAACACGCTCGGCCTGATCACCGATCCGCTCAAGGTCCGTAATGGTCTTAATCACAGCAACCACCAGTCGCAGGTCACCGGCAGTCGGCTGGCGACGGGCCAGCACGCGTGAACACTCCTCATCAATATGCACCTCAAGGCCGTTCACCTTGTGATCATTGGTAATCACCTGCTCACCCAGGGTTGGATTACCATCGACCAGTGCTGTGATGGCATCGGTCAGCTGCTGCTCAACCAGACCGCCCATGGCCATCACACGGTTACGGATGTCCTCCAGCTCGGCATTAAACTGCTGGGAAATGTGCTGTCCGATATTCATCTTTTCCATAATCTCTCTCCACTAATGACGTCGCTATTTTTGTTCTTAATTACTTATCCGTAACGACCGGTAATGTAATCTTCTGTCTGCTTCTTGCGCGGGTTAGTGAACAAGGTATCGGTATCGCCAAACTCTACCAGCTCTCCCATAAACATAAAGGCAGTATAGTCGGAAACACGTGCCGCCTGCTGCATGTTATGAGTAACGATAACGATGGTGTAACGATCCTTAAGCTCGTAAATCAGCTCCTCGATCTTGAGGGTGGAGATCGGATCCAGTGCCGAGGCCGGCTCCTCCAGCAGCAGCACTTCAGGCTCGATAGCAATGGCTCTTGCGATCACCAGACGCTGCTGCTGACCGCCGGAGAGACCGAGTGCTGAATCGTGCAGGCGATCTTTTACCTCGTCCCACAGCGCGGCGCCCTTGAGTGCCTTCTCCACGACGTCATCCAGTTCGCGCTTACCGGGATTCCCCTGAAGACGCAGACCGTAGGCAACGTTTTCATAGATCGATTTGGGGAAGGGGTTGGGCTTCTGGAACACCATACCAACACGACGCCGCAACTCGGCCACGTTGACGTGCGGGTTGTACATGTCCTCACCATCAATCTCAATCTTGCCTTCAATACGTACCCCGTCCACCAGGTCGTTCATGCGATTGAAGCAGCGCAGCAGGGTAGACTTGCCGCAGCCGGAGGGACCGATAAAGGCCGAAACGCGCTGCTTGGGGATACGCATATTGATCCCCTGTAGCGCCTGCTTCTCACCGTAATAGAGGTTAAGGTCCTTCACCTCCAGGCAGAGTTGTTCATCTTCCAGATTGAGCTGGCGTGAGTCGCGATCTAACGCGTTAATATCGACACCGTGGGTAATGGCAGTTGAATCTGTCATCGTAAATCTCGCTTAATGTTCCAGGGCGCGATACTTCTCACGCAGATGATTACGGATGGCGATAGCCGCCAGGTTAAGTAGCACAATGACCAGCACCAGTAACAGTGCGGTGGCGTAGACCAGCGGCCGTGCCGCCTCCACGTTGGGGCTCTGGAAACCGACATCATAGATATGGAAACCGAGGTGCATAAACTTCCTATCGAGGTGCAGGAACGGATAGTTACCGTCCAGACCGAGTGATGGGGCCAGCTTGACCACGCCCACCAGCATCAACGGCGCCACCTCACCGGCAGCACGCGCCACGGCCAGAATCAGGCCGGTCATCATCGCCGGGCTGGCCATCGGCAGCACGGTGCGCCACAGGGTCTCGGCCTTGGTAGCGCCCAGCGCCAGCGAACCCTCACGGATTGCGCGGGGGATGCGCGACAGCCCCTCCTCTGTTGCGACGATCACCACCGGCACGGTGAGGATCGCCAAAGTAAGGGATGCCCATAACAGGCCGCCGGTACCGAAGGTGGGAGCTGGTAGTGCCTCAGGGAAGAAGAGCTGGTCGATATTGCCCCCCAGGAAATAGACAAAGAAACCGAGACCAAACACACCGTAAACAATCGACGGCACACCGGCCAGGTTGTTTACCGCAATACGAATAGTACGGGTCAGCGGCCCCTGTTTGGCGTACTCACGCAAATAGACTGCGGCGACCACACCAAACGGCGTAACGAAGATCGACATCAGGATCACCATCAGCACGGTGCCGAAGATCGCCGGGAAGATACCACCCTCGGTGTTCGCCTCACGCGGATCATCGCTAACGAATTCCCATAGCTTGCTCAGATAGAAACCGACCTTACTGAAGAGACCCATGGCATTAGGACGATAGGCACGCACCATCTGCGCCAGCGAGATCTCGACCACCCGACCATCCATCACCTCGGCGGTAATACTATCGCGGTTTACCTGTTCGAGCAGTTCGTTAAGGTTTTTCTGCAGCCCTTCGTACTCCTGCTGCAGTACCGCACGCTCCTCATCAAGGGCGATAAACTTTCGGCTGCCCGGCTCCTCCCCCGCCAACTCCAGCGAGCGTCCCTTCAGACGTAGCCGCTCCATTTTGTAGTTAACGGCACCAATGGCATTTTTTTCAATATCCCTGATCTGCTCATGCAGCTCCTCGGCACGCTCCAGGCGCTGTTGCAGTGCCTGCCACGCAGGCTCACCCTCTGCAACCACCTTGCCGCTATCTTTAACACTCTTCAGGTAGCCGTAAAAGTTTCCCCACTCGTAGCGCTCCAGTGCAATCAACGTTTCAGGGTAGTGCTTGTTGCGGATCTGAGGTTCCAGTGCCCAGCGGAAGTCGAGACCGCCGGTATCACGGTTACCGGTCTTTACCAGAAAACGCTGGACCACCTCAGTGCCCTCGGCCACCTGAACGCCCGACTCGCGCAAGCGCTCGGCGGGGACAAATTCACTGTCATGGATCTCGCCGATAAGCCGAGTGGTAGTGCCATCGGCCTCCACATACTCGGCCTCGAAGATCGGCTTGGCCCAGAAGTGACCAAGACCACGTACCGCGATCAGAATAATCAACGCGGCCACCATCACGATACTGGCGGTGACAGCACCGGCATTCATCCACACCCAGGGGGAGCCGCTACGGAACCACTTTTTTATATCATTCATCATCCGCTCCGGTTACAGGCTGCTGTACTTGCGACGCAGCCGCTGGCGTACAATCTCGGCCAGGGTGTTAAAGACGAAGGTAAACATAAAGAGCACCAACGCCGCGAGGAACAGAATACGGTAGTGAGTACTCGCCACCTCCGACTCGGGCATCTCTACCGCAATATTGGCAGAGAGAGTGCGCATTCCCTGGAAGATGCTGAAGTCCATCACCGGTGTATTACCGGTAGCCATCAACACAATCATGGTCTCCCCAACCGCACGGCCCAGACCGATCATCAGCGCCGA
>JBFFJV010000294.1:0-3505 GCA_041555695.1 Thiohalomonadaceae bacterium
AGAGCACCCGTAATCTCATCGAGACCGAGCCGGGTCTGAGCCTGAGCCTGAGCCATATCGCCTTCCAGGCGGGTAATGGTCAGGCCGGCGTGAGCATGGCTGATATCGTAAACGGTGGCGGCAGTAGTGATGATGTCACCAGTTACGCTTATCCCGGTGGCCTGTTCGACTTTACTGTCTCCGAGCTGCCGGTGGCGGGCCAGTCGGTCAATGTGGTGCTGGCCCAGCTGGCGCCGGTACCGGCGAATGCGCTTTATCGTAAGCTGATGCCGGGTGGCTGGCAGGAGTTTGTCGAGGATGCGAATAATGCCCTGGCCTCTGCGGCGGGTGCGGATGGCTTCTGTCCGCCTCCGGGTGATGCGGCCTACACGACAGGCCTGACAGCCGGCCACTGGTGTGTGCAGCTGACCATCGAGGACGGTGGTCCCAATGATGCCGATGAGAGTGCCAATCACAACGTGGTTGACCCCGGTGGTGTGGCGCAGATCCTGGCCACCGATGTAGAGGTACAGGTTAGTGGCGGAGGCGGCGGCAGCGTGCATCCGCTGTGGCTGGCACTGCTCATGCTGTTAGGGCTGCCTCGCGCGGTGGTATCTGGTCAGGGGAGGGCACGCCAATGAGCCGCTCAGTAATGTTAATGGCCGCCCTGCTGCTGCCTCTGGGTTCAGCCGTTGCCGGTGAGTGGGTTGTCGGTGGCAGTGTGGGAATGGCTCAGGGTGACACCGATGCCGGTGCGCTGAATAGCCAGCTTGCCGCACAGGGTCTCGATGCCACGGCCAGCAGTACCGATGACAGTCGTACCGCCTGGCACCTCTATCTGGGTTTTAACTACACGCCAAAGTGGGGAGTGGAGTTCGGTTATGCCGACCTGGGCGAGGCCAGCACCACCTTAAACGGAACCACCACCGACATTAATACCTTCCTGACCAGTGCGAGTGAAATCCATCCGCAAACTGCCCAGGGATGGCAGATGTCGGGTATTTACCGTCACCCGCTAAGAGAGTCTCTGGCCGCCACGGCCCGCCTGGGTCTGTTTGTCTGGGAGAGCGACTACACCCTGTCCATCACCACCGTGTCACGGGATGTATCGAGTCATGGGGTGAGTGGGGTGTTCGGTGTCGGGATGGAGTACGAGGTGTACCGGGATACCTACCTGCACGCCGACTACGACCTTTACGACATTGATGGTGAGAATATCTCACTGCTGTCGGCGGGGATCTCGTATCGTCTTGAATAAGATGGCGTTGGCCGCTCAGGCTGGTGTCATGCCATGCTGACTGATTAAAGTTAACGGTTACGGGCTGTTACGCTATTTGGGGCTATAATTAGGCTGCTAACACGTTAAACCCTGAGAAAATGATGCAAATCGCTGCCGTCACTCCCACTGTAATCCACAATGTTCCCCGTCATGGGGAGGCGGGTACAGTGCCCCGGCCATCACCCGATGGGGTTGAGGAGAGTATTGAGGCTGTCGATAAAGTGGCTGAAAAGCCGGATGGTGGCACCCGTACCACTCATCGTACGGCGGCTTCTCCTGAGCAACAACTGAGTCCGGAACAACAGCGCGAAGTACAGCAGCTGCAAAATCGGGATCGTGAAGTCAAAGCCCATGAGGCGGCCCACATGGCTGCGGCTGCCGGGCTGGTGCGTGGTGGCATGTCGTTTAGCTATCAGACCGGGCCCGATGGTCGTCGTTATGCGGTAGGCGGCGAGGTCTCCATTGATAGCTCTGCGGTTGCGGGTGATCCGCAGGCGACAATTGAAAAGGCACGGCAGATTCAGGCTGCAGCGTTAGCCCCCGCTGAACCCTCGGGGCAGGATCGTGCAGTGGCTGCCAGCGCCGCACGTATGGCGGCTGAGGCCCGGGTGGAACTGATCGAGCAACGGCGAGCAGAGGCAGATGAGTCACCGGTCAATGTGAGCACCCGCAGTGCGCTTGATGCCTATCGCAGTGAAGCTCGCCCTGATCAGGCCAGTGTGCTGGACCAAACGGTCTAGTTCCTATCTGTTTTCCCGCCTGCCGTCAGCTTGTGCCCCGTAGTCTGTAATTATTTCGCCTGCTGCCCCTTCTTCGCTCTCACTGTGTGCCACTTATGGCTCTAGGGCATTAATTTTCCACAACTTTCACCGGAACAGGTATTATTGGCGAAATGGCGAGCAGCTAGATTCGTCGTAACATTTTCTGGAGGCAGGGTGTCTGTTTACGCAGTCGACAAGTTGATGGCTCAAACGCGCAAGTTGGCTGCTGATTTCCGGCAGATGACCGGGCAGCCGTTGCCGGTGACCGCAGAGATCGCCAACTTCGATGCGGCCCGCCTGCTGGAACTTGAGATAGTCCAGCCGCCACCCGGTGGATACGATGCGCTTGGCCTGAAGGCTCCGCGCGAGGGACTACGCTACCAAATCAAGGGGCGCGCCATCTTCGATGAGAAGAAGAGTGGCCAGCGTCTGGGACAGCTTAAACTCGAACAGCCGTGGGATGCGGTGTTGCTGGTGCTGCTGGATGAGCAGTATGAGCCGTTCGAGATCCACGAGGCGAGCCGTGAGGCGATCGAGAAGTCGATGGACGAGGCCGGCGACAGCAAGCGCAGTAAGCGCGGTGCGATGTCGGTCGCGCGTTTCCGTCATATCGCCCGTCTGGTGTGGTGCTGTGATGAGGGGCAGGTGGATGAGCAGGAGGTTTGGGAAAACTCTCCCGAGCCTTAAATTGAATCTCTGAATATTTGATGCAATCCCCCAGCGACATCCTCGGCCCGAACGGGCAACTCGCCAAACTCCTGCCCGGCTTTGCCGCCCGACCCCAGCAGCAGGAGATGGCGGATGCGGTGGGCAAGGCACTGGAAGATAACTCCATACTCATCGCTGAGGCCGGCACCGGCACCGGCAAGACCTTTGCCTATCTCATTCCTGCAATGCTTTCAGGGCTGAAGGTGATCATCTCCACCGGTACCAAGAATCTGCAGGATCAACTGTTCCATAAAGATATTCCGCTGGTACGTGATCTGCTGGGGGTACCGGTCGATGTGGCGCTACTCAAGGGACGGGCAAACTATCTGTGCCATCACCGCCTTCAACTGGCCGAGGAGGAGGGACGTTTTCTTACCCGCTCTCAGGTGGCGGAGTTACAGGAGATCGCTACCTGGTCGGGGCGTACCGCATCGGGTGATATTGCCGAACTATCCAGCCTGAGCGAGGATTCACCGCTATGGCCGCAGGTGACCTCTTCTGCCGAGAATTGCCTGGGTAGCGACTGTGACTACCTTGATGAGTGTTTTCTTGCCAGGGCTCGTCGCCGTGCCCAGGAGGCCGATGTGCTGGTGGTCAACCACCACCTGCTGTTCGCCGATATGGCACTGAAGGATGAGGGTTTTGGTGAGCTGCTGCCGGGCGCCAATGCCTTTATTATTGATGAGGCGCATCAGCTGCCTGATACCGCCTCCAACTTTTTCGGTACCACCATTAGCGCCAATCAGCTGCTGGAGCTGGTTCGCGACAGTATTGCCGA
>JBFFJV010000295.1:0-3504 GCA_041555695.1 Thiohalomonadaceae bacterium
CAAAAGTGCAGAGCCGGAAGACTGGTCTGGTCCCTTCGATGACCTGGTAGCCGATGATTTCGGTGATACCGAGGCGGCCCGCCATTATGATGGGCAGGACAACCCTCTCGATACCCTGGACTGGAAGGAGTAGCGGCTGGGCCTTTCCAGGCCTTTTGGCTACACCTCTTCCCCGGCGGGATCATCACCCGCCTTATCTTCCTTTTCCGACTCCTCTTTCTCCTTGGCCTGCTCGGCGTAGTGCTGGCGAATTAGTGTCATCTCATGCAGGCGATCGTAGGCCATGGCATTGAGGCTACCCTCCGGGTAGTCCCCCTCTTCATTGGCCTCGCCCGGCTCGATGCCGGTTAACAGGGTAAGCGCCTGATCAACCGTGTGTACCTCATAAATTTGAAACTGCCCCTGCTTCACCGCCTCCACCACATCGGGATGGAGCATCAGATTCTTGGTGTTGCGGGCGGGGATGATCACCCCCTGCTCACCACTCAGGCCACGGGCACGGCACACCTCGAAGAAGCCTTCGATCTTTTCGTTCACCCCGCCGATGGGTTGCACCTGCCCGTGCTGGTTGACCGAGCCGGTCATGGCCAGAGATTGCGTAATGGGTGCACCGGCCAGTGCCGAGAGTAGGGCGCAGAGTTCAGCCAGGGAGGCGCTGTCTCCCTCTATCCCGCCATAGTTTTGCTCGAACACCAGACTGGCGGTGAGTGATAGCGGCTGTTTGCGCGCATAGCGGGAGGCGATAAAGGAGGAGAGGATCAGTACACCCTTGGAGTGGATCGGGCCACCCATCTCCACCTCACGTTCAATATCGACTACACCCCCTTCGCCGACATGTACCGTGGCGGTGACCCGTGAGGGCTGGCCGAAGCTGTAGTTGCCCAGCCCCATTACCGACAGGGCGTTGACCTGTCCCACCTTCTCACCACTGCTATCGATGATAATGTCACCGCGCTGAATGGCCTCGTGAATCTGTTCTCGTACCCGTGAGGCCCGATGCTCCTGCTGGTCTATGGCGTGGCGAATGTCATCGCCATCCACCAGCGAATTACTTCGCTGCTGTGCCCAGTAGTCGGCCTCCCGCAGCAGATCGGCGATAGAGCGCATGTGGGTGGTAAGTTTGTGGGCATCTTCCACATGACGTGAGGCGTAGTCGATCACCTGTGCTACCGCATCACGTCCGAAGGGCAGCAGCCCCTCCTTGCGACCAATGGTGGCGATGAGGCGGGCCATTAGCAGGTTATTATCGGGGTTGCGTTCGATCTGCTCCTCGAAGTCGGCCTGTACCTTGAACAGCTCGCCGAAGTCGGGGTCGTACTCGTGCAGCAGGTAGTAGAGCGTACGGTCACCCATTACCACGACCTTGAGATCCAGCGGGATAGGTTCCGGTTCCAGTGACACGGTACTGGCCAGTCCCCACATCTTCTCCAGTGGCTCGATGCTGATCTGACTGGCGTAGAGGGCACGTTTCAAGCCCTCCCAGGCGTAGGGCTGGGTGAGCAGTTTGTGCGCATCCACTAACAGATAACCGCCGTTGGCCTCGTGCAGTGCCCCCGGTTTTAGCAGGGTGAAGTCGGTCATCAGGGTGCCGAACTGGGCGATATGCTCGGCACGTCCCACCAGATTGAGGTAGGTGGGGTTATCGAGATAGACCACCGGGGCGCCGCCCTCACGATTATTGAGTACCAGATTGTTGACCTTGTAACGGTGCAGGGCGCTGGGGTCTGAAGACTGTCCACTCAGGGCCTCACTCTGCTCCTCGCCCTTGATGAAATCCTTTACGTTGTTGACGACATCGTGTTCGACCGCATCGAAGTAGCTGAGTACCTCGGGCAGCTCGGAATAGTCCTTCCTCAGCCCCTCAATGAGACTGCCTACCGCTGAAATAGCAACCTCGCGATTAAGCGCTTTGACCTTGTCACGGGTCTCCTTGCGCCACTGGGGTATGCGCTGGATGACAGCCTGTAGCTGTTCCTGCAGGCTGGAGACGATTTTCTCTATCTTTTCCTGCTCCTTCTCCGGCAGCTTGTCGAAATCCTCCGGGCTCACCACCTCGTCACCATGTAGCGGAGCAAAGGCGAAGCCGCTGGGGGTTCGGAACAGTTTTACCTGCTGCTTGTTGGCAGACGCGGACAGCTCGGAGAAGGCCTGTTCCTGTTGCTCTTTCAGCTCTTCCTCCAGCGCCTGTATGTGATCACGGTACTCCTCACTCTCGAAGGCGGCGGGAATGGTGGTGGAAAGCTCCTCAACCAGCTGCTCCATATCGAGCGCCAGTTTCGCACCGCGTCCATGTGGCAGGCGCAGGCTTTTCGGTTTATGAGCCAGCTCGAAATTATTGACGTAACACCAGTCCGAGGGTTTCTCCTGTTCTGCCGCCTTCTGCTCCAGATACTGATGCACCATGGTGTGCTTACCCATGCCTGCAGGTCCCATGACGTAGAGGTTATAGCCCTCGTGCTGGATACCGATGCCAAAATGTACCGCCTGCACCGCACGTCCCTGACCGATGATCTCTGTCAGGTCTTCCAGCTCGGAGGTGGTGGTAAAGCTAAATTGCGAAGGTTCGCAGTGGTGGCAAAGGGCTTCTGGGGTGAGTGGTACAGGTTTATTCATTCTTTTATCCCAACCGGTTAAAGGCAGCATTGAGATAAGTGTAACGCAGAATAGGTGATTGAGAACCGTGGAATGATTTGGCCACATAGGGCACAGCGGGCAGAGCGGTTTCCTCTACCCCCTGTTTTTACGGGCTATTTAGTGCCATGCCAATCGGCACAACCTGAGCAGATAGTTGTGAATCCACATCGCCGCATAAACCACCACAACGGGCGAGAAATCCTTCTGCGTGAACGCTGTGGCGATAGGGTTTAAGCGAGTTTTTTGTATTTGATGCGATGGGGCTGATCGGCCTCGACACCGAGACGGCGTTTACGGTCCTCTTCGTAGTCGGCGTAGTTACCCTCAAACCACTCCACATGGGAGTCGCCCTCAAAGGCCAGGATGTGGGTGGCGATGCGGTCGAGGAACCAGCGGTCGTGCGAGATCACCACGGCGCAGCCGGGGAACTCCAGCAACGCCTCCTCCAGCGCGCGCAGGGTCTCCACGTCGAGGTCGTTGGTCGGCTCATCGAGCAGCAGCAGGTTGCCGCCGGTGGCGAGCAGCTTGGCCATATGCAGGCGGTTGCGCTCACCACCGGATAGATCGCCGACCCGCTTCTGCTGGTCCGAGCCGCGGAAGTTGAAACGGCTGGCATAGGCGCGCGAGTTGAGCGGGTAGTCTCCCACCATCATGGTGTCGTGCCCATCGGAGAGCTCCTCCCACACCGTCTTCTTCGCATCCAGTGCATCGCGGCTCTGATCGACATAGGCCAGTTTGACCGTGTCGCCGAGGCGCAGCTCTCCCGCGTCGGGCTGCTCCTGCCCCACCAGCATGCGGAACAGGGTGGTCTTACCCGCGCCGTTGGGGCCGATGATGCCGACGATGCCACCGGAGGGCAGGTTGAAGGTG
>JBFFJV010000296.1:0-3485 GCA_041555695.1 Thiohalomonadaceae bacterium
GACAAGGCGTATAGCTACTGGTAAATTCAGTCAGACCGCTACGCGACCGGTGCAGACGTTAATGGTTAGAATATTGACTTCTGTTATCCAGTCATTTGCTGACGAAATAAAGTGTCATCTACCTCATCTTCCCTAAGATCCAGACCTGCCCACTTGTTTCGCCAACATACAAATTATACTATTTGTGTGGTAATTATTTGGGACGTAGTGACTCTAGATGAAAAAAGTAGCTATTCTTCACCACCATGCAATAACTCGCTACCTGACAGAATACTCACTTGAACCGTTTTATAATATTGTATCTTTCGATTCAATCGATGCTCTTAGAGCAGAGTGCGGCCGCTATCAGCCAGATGTAATTGTCTGTGAGATATGTGACAGCGGCTTTGATGCCAGAGAACTTTTCCCTGATATTGCTGAAAAACACCCCATCGTATTCATTTCGACAAGACCGCAAATTAATGAGCGAAGAAACTGCTTGCTTCAAGCTCCACACCGTTACCTGTCAACGCCATTTTCACCGGAATTTTTGCGGAATGCTGTAAGGTTGATACTTGATTCATTCCCCATGCAACTGATGGAACCACTTCCTTGTTGAGGGATTTCCAAAGACCAACATGCAGCTAAATTACATCTTTAATGCATCGGGCTACTAATTGAGTATAGATGATAATGCCTGCTTTACGGTGAGAAGCCGCATCACATCTCAACATAACTGCATGTCCGACCCTGACCGTATCCTGCCCCCCCCTCCAATCATGGTGGGTAGAGGAAAACATCCTCTATTTCCAATGAGCGCTTCTACATAAAATCTAGCGCACACAGGTAGTCATAAAACGCCTGCTTGTTGTGTTCGTTCTCTTCAGGATAGGCCGTCATGAGGAGTTGATAGGCGTTTATCAACTTTTTAGACGAGCTTCGAACCAGCGGGTGTGATCACTCGAACGGTGTAGCCCCCTTACCCGCCCAGATAGCCAGAAACTCCGCCTGTTCCTGAATAGCCGCTTCGATAAGCTGGTGTGCGGGCGGGCCTTTTCCGGTACCTGCTGGCTCACGATGCTCTCCAGGATCTGTGCATAGTCGCCAAGCTCTCCCCGCCCCAGTATCCCTTGTTGGGTCTGTACCCGTTCAACGACCGCACTATCGACAACAGAGAACAGTTGTTGCAGGTAGGCCGCCTCATCAGCGTCGATTCTGGAGGTGTGCTGCTGATACTGGGTACGTCGGTGCGGGATTGCCCGGTAGGCCTCATCGGAAGTTAAGGGGACACGAAGTTAAGGGGACACAATACTTAATTATCCCGACTGAAAAAACCGAAAAAATCGGGGGCAGAACACAGTTGTTTCTAATATTAGTGAAAACTGTGTTCTGACCCCAGTGACCTCTCTCGCTATCCTTGCCATGCGTTAGCAATGGTTGAAGCTACAATCAACGTCAATAGTTATGTATTGTGTCCCCTGAACTTCCCCTGAACTGTAGATGTGGCGCGAGAAACAGAACTTCACCGCAACATGGTCACGGCCCTATATAAAGAAACAGCTCAACGGATTGAGCTTGATGCTATAGACAAGCTATGTGAATTTTTCGACTGCAGTGTCGGTGAGCTATGTGAGCGTGTAGATGACTAGCCCTATGCTTGCGCACCTGTCACACAGTTACACAGAGCACCGCGCCGCCTTATTGCAATTGCACGAAATAACCATATAATGTGCATATACACATGATGGAGGTGTGTGATGAATACAAAGACTATGGCAGACATAGACCGGCTTGCCGTTCTTGGAGAGGCCGTACTGAATGCAGGGGCGAAGTTGGGACTGAGCCCTGAAGAAGTCGGGCGTATCATTGGTAGGAACCGTACCACCATCGTCCGTAATGGTGTCGACCCCGCAACCACTAGCGGGCAGTTGGCAATGCTACTAGTGAGGATCTACCGGGGTCTCTATGTGCTTGTCGGAAGTCGAGAACAAGATATGCGCCACTGGATGCATACTCAGATCGGTACCCTACAGGCTGTCCCCGCCGAGATGATCCATGATGTCACTGGCTTGGTTCGTGTGGTTCAGTACATCGATGCCATGCGTGGTCGCGCATGAGTGACATTTGGCTCGCCGCCAAGGGATTGGCGGCCATTCAAACCATCAAAGGGCAAGGATGGCGATTGGTTGAATGCCAGGAAACCGTGGCCACTACAGAAATTGTTTCCACGCTTGAACATCAAGCCGTACTTGAGCAGATGCTGGAGGAGCAATCCAAGCCGCATTACCGCCCAGGAACGGGGCACCTGCATTATCTACTTTCCACATCTTTTCGTTATCCACCGCTAGAATACGGCAGTCGATTCGGCAGCAATTTTGAGCCCAGCCTGTTTTATGCCGGTACGTCAGTAGACGTTACCTTGGCAGAGAGCGCCTTCTACCGCTTCTTCTTCTTTCACGATATGGAAGTGCCGCCTCCTGATGGGATGTTGAAGACCCAGCACACGCTTTTCAAGTTTACCTACCAGACTGACTTGGGCGTAAATTTACACCAACCCCCGTTTGACGTTTATCGAGAGGCTTTAACTCATCCCTCTGACTATGGGGCAACCCAACAAATCGGCGCGTCGATGCGCGCTGATGGCGTGGAAGCCTTCGAGTATCTCTCTTCGCGTGATGTGAACGGTGGAGTTAATGTCGCGCTGTATAACGAAAAACCGCTTACCTGCAAAAAACCGCAGGATGAACAGTCTTGCTTATGTCAGGTGAACGCCAAAGAAGTCGTCTTCAGTATCAAGAGAAAGATAACCTCCTTCTCAATCGAACAATTTTTAATCGATGACGTACTACCGAGGCCTGCACACTAGCTGGCAAAAATGGACTTGGTAAGTGCGAACGTTGGTTCGTGCGATCTACCACGGAGGTGGATTTATCTACCAAGCGAAAATCGGAGGCCTTGTCTGGCGGGGCCTGCAGAGGCGTGGAGGTTTATAGGTATAACCTCCGCACATCGGCTACAGTGCTAGCTATATCCCAGTGAACGAATGTGAGAGTTCTTGATGTGTTATGCGTTACCTGTTCGATGTAAACAAGGACTTTAAGATGCACTCATATTCTTGAGAAGGCACCGTTATTAAACCGAATGCAGCAGTTTGTAGTAAATACGCTTTAATTGGGACGCTAGGCATGACCTTGCAAAAATATGTAAGCGGAAATGCACTTGCCTCGCCCGAACCGGATATGGCTGTTACTTATTTCCAGCGAAGCGACAAATGACGGCCACTCAATAAATTAGCGATAAATATAATTACATTCGTTACAAACTTGAGAAGCAATATCCATTTTTCTCTATCAACTAATTAACCTCACTGCCCATGCAACTTGCCAACACGGTATTGCGGCAGCAGTTGTATCGCATACGGGGAATGAGACCGCCCCTTTGTCTTGGTACGGAATGCCTGCGTGGCTTCCTTGCCACACCAGGCCAGCATCAGCTCCGGCGGTGCA
>JBFFJV010000297.1:0-3467 GCA_041555695.1 Thiohalomonadaceae bacterium
CTGGAGGATTACCGTCACATGGTGGAGGTGCAGACGGTAAAAAATATTCTGGTGGGGGAGGCAGAGGTGAAACAGGCCTTCTCGCAACTCATTATCAGTGAGCAGATGTTGCACCGGCTGGGGCCGGCGGTTAGTTCAGGTCGTGCAATGTTTCTCTACGGACCGCCGGGTAATGGCAAGACCACCATTGCCGAGACCATCAGTAAGGTGTTGCCGGAGAACATCTATATCCCTTACGCCATTCTCGTTGGCGATGAGATCATCACCCTGTTCGACCCGGTTAACCATCGCGAGGCGGATGCCAGTGAACGGCCAGACAACACCGATCCGCGCTGGGCCTATATCAGGCGTCCTGTTGTGATGGCCGGTGGCGAGTTGACCCTGAAAATGCTGGACCTGGAATATGACCCCATCGCCCGCTTCTACCAGGCGCCATTGCAACTTAAGGCGAATAACGGACTGTTTATTATTGATGACTTCGGACGCCAGCAGGTCGAGCCACAACAGCTGCTCAACCGCTGGATCGTACCGCTGGAACGGCGTACCGATTTCCTTGCACTACAGAGCGGCATGAAGTTCGAGATCCCCTTTGACCAGTTGATTATTTTTTCAACCAACATCGAGCCGAAAAAATTGGTGGATGAAGCCTTCCTGCGGCGCATTCGCTACAAGGTGCTGATCGATCACCCCAGTGCCACAGAGTTTGAGGAGATCTTCCGCCGCGTGGCAGAGTCAAATGGTATGGCGTTCAGCCAGGAGACCTTTGATTTCCTGGTGGAGAATTTTTACAAGGGACTGAATGTGAAATTCAATGCCTGCCATCCGCGTGACCTGCTGGACCAGATCATTGATGCGGCCCACTATCACGGCCACCCGCCGGTAATGGATCGCAAGAGTATTACCGAGGCCTGGGAGAACTATTTCGTTGATATTTAACAGGCCCTGGGGGAGTGCGAAAGGCCTCTCTATCCTATCCGGCAAATAAAATGTAGGAGGTGGGCCCTCAGGCTGAATGGTGCCTGGTGGCTGTTCGAGGCGATGCGATGCTCGTATCTTCACGGGCATTGCCCTGACTGTTCTGCTGTCAAGACTTGTCCTCTACTACAGAGCGGGTAAACTTCCCCGCATGTCTCCCAACTTCATCCACCTTCGCGTCCACTCTGAATTTTCACTGGTCGACGGCCTGGTTCGCGTCAAGCCGCTGGTGGCGGCTGCGCGTGAGGCGGGGATGCCGGCGGTGGCGATCACCGACCAGAACAACCTGTTTGCGATGGTCAAGTTCTACACTGCGTCGCTGGGGGCGGGGATAAAGCCGATTATCGGGGTCGATATCTGGCTGGAGAATCTGGAGGATGCCAATAAGCCCTACCGCATGGTGCTGTTGTGCAAGAGTGTTGCGGGCTATAAGAATCTGGCGCGTTTGATCTCCAAAGGTTACCAGGAGAATCAGCACCGTGGGGTGCCGATCATCAAGCGTGAGTGGTTGCAGGCCTTAAGTGGTGACCTGATCGCGCTCTCCGGTGGTCGCGAGGGTGATGTCGGCCAGGCGCTGCTGGCGGGTAATCGCGATGCGGCGGCGCAGATGCTCACCGACTGGATACGCCTTTTTGCCGATAACTACTACCTGGAGCTGCAGCGCACCGGCCGTGAGGGGGAGGAGGAGTACCTTCATGCCGCGGTGGCTATGGCCACGGCGATGCATGTGCCGGTGGTGGCGACTAACGATGTGCGTTTTCTCAAGCAGCAGGATTTCGAGGCGCATGAGGTGCGTGTCTGTATCCATGATGGCCGGGCGCTGGATGACCCGCGCCGCGCCCGACTCTACTCCGAAGAGCAGTACCTGCGTACCCCCGAGGAGATGGTCGAGCTGTTTGCCGACATCCCCGAGGCGCTGGAGAATACCGTTGAGATCGCCAAACGCTGCAGCGTCGAGCTGGAGCTGGGCACCTACTACCTGCCGACCAGTCCGATCCCCGAGGGGCTGACCGAGGATGAGTTCTTCCGCCAGGCCTCGCGCGAGGGGCTGGAGTTCCGCCTCTCCACCCTGTTCGATGTGAATGCCCCGGACTTTGCCGAGATCCGTAAGCCCTATGATGAGCGGCTGGAGATTGAGCTTGAGGTCATTCTGCAGATGGGCTTCCCCGGCTATTTTCTTATCGTTGCCGACTTTATCAAGTGGGCCAAGAATAACGATGTGCCGGTGGGGCCGGGGCGAGGTTCCGGTGCCGGTTCACTGGTGGCCTATGCACTGTTGATCACCGATCTGGACCCACTTGAATATGAGTTGCTGTTCGAGCGCTTCCTTAACCCCGAGCGGGTCTCGATGCCCGACTTTGACATCGATTTCTGCATGGAGGGGCGCGACCGGGTGATCAACTATGTGGCCGAGACCTACGGCCGCAATCAGGTCTCGCAGATCATCACCTACGGTACCCTGGCGGCCAAGGCGGTGGTGCGTGATGTGGGGCGGGTGTTAGGCCACCCCTACGGCTTCGTCGATACTATCTCCAAGCTGATCCCCTTTGAGATCGGTATTACCCTGACCAAGGCGCTGGAGCAGGAACCGGAACTCAAGGACCGCTATGACCGCGATGAGGAGGTGACCGCCCTCATCGACATGGCGTTGAAGCTGGAGGGGATCACCCGTAACGCCGGTAAGCATGCCGGGGGGGTGGTGATCGCTCCTTCGGACCTTACCGATTTCTCGCCGCTCTACTGCGAAGAGGGCAGCCAGAGCATCGTTACCCAGTTCGATAAGAATGATGTGGAGTCGGTCGGACTGGTGAAGTTCGACTTCCTCGGCCTGCGTACCCTCACCATTATCGACTGGGCGCTGGATAATATCCGCCACACCATGGGCATGCGCGGTGAAGATCCCGCCAACTGCCCGCAGATCGAATTTATTCCGCTGGATGACAAGGCGAGCTTTGATACCCTCAAGGCGGCGCAGACCACGGCGGTATTCCAGCTTGAATCACGTGGTATGAAGGACCTCATCTCACGCCTGCAGCCCGACTGTTTTGAGGACATTATCGCGCTGGTGGCGCTGTTCCGTCCCGGTCCGCTGCAGTCGGGGATGGTAGATAACTTCATCAATCGTAAGCACGGGCGTGAGAAGGTGAGCTATCCCGATGCCACCTGGCAGCATGAGTCTCTGCAGCCCATTCTGGAACCTACCTACGGCATCATCCTCTACCAGGAGCAGGTGATGCAGATCGCCCAGGTGCTCTCCGGCTACACCCTGGGCGGTGCCGATATGTTGCGCCGTGCCATGGGTAAGAAGAAGCCCGAGGAGATGGCCAAGCAGCGGTCGGCATTTGAGGAGGGGGCGAAGAACAACGGCATCGATGGCGAGCTGGCGATGAAGATCTTCGACCTGGTGGAGAAGTTTGCCGGTTACGGCTTCAATAAGTCGCACTCCGCCGCCTATGCCCTGGTCTCCTACCAGACCCTGTGGCTGAAGACCC
>JBFFJV010000298.1:0-3461 GCA_041555695.1 Thiohalomonadaceae bacterium
ACTGTCACCACTGGCCAGCCTGGATAGCGAAGCCGCTTACTTTGTGCTGTTTCTCTTCAATGTTGCGACGTTGTTCCTGTGCCTGTATCTGATCTCGAAACTGATGCATCGTTATGGTCTCATGGTTCAGCTGGCGTCCTTTCTCGGGCTTATATCCTTTATGCCCCTTTTTATGACTCTGATTCAGGGGCAATTTAGTCTGCTGCTGCTCGCGGCTTTGCTTGGTGCATGGCTCTGTTTTGAATCTGATAAAGGGTTCCTGGCCGGGATCTGTCTCGCTTTTCTGGCCGTTAAGCCACATCTATTATTGCTTCCGTTGGTGGCATTACTGTCGATGGGGCGACTTCGTCCATTGCTCGGGATGATTACGGGTGGAATGGTGTTATTTGTGGTCGGATGGATAGGGGTTGGGGTAAGTGGTTGGATTGCATGGTTCGAGTTAGGGGGGCAGCTGATGCAACTTGAGGGTGCCCATTATGGGATCCATCCCGAGGGCATGTATACGCTTCAAAGCCTGTTGCTAGCGATTTTTGGAAGAGAAAACTCAGTCATCGTGCGAGGCGTCTGGATATTGGCTTTAATGGTGGTTGTGATGGGCGTTGTTGTGATCTTTATGCGGAATCGAGCCTGGCATATGGGGCGCTCCTCCATCGCATGGGGGGGCTGACGGCAGCGATGGTTCTGATATCTCCTCATGCCTACCTGCACGATACCCTTCTACTCTATCTGCCTTGTCTGGTGATGGCTCGAGCAGTCATTGATAAAGAGCATGAGATAAAAATGAGAGTAGCGATAGTCTGCATGGTGCCCTGGATTTCCCCGTTGTTCTATCCTGCTTTTGCTGCCTTCAATATACAGTCATTGGTGTCGGTAACTGTTATGGTGTTCCTCATTGTCTCAATGATGCTTTTATACCCACTGCTGAGAAGAGATGCTGGTGATGGACCAGGGGGCGTTGAACCGTATGACACAGGCCGATGGTCGTGATCAAAAGGCGGATATTTACGCATTTGGCAGCGACAGGGGACGCAGCTACGTTATCCACAGTCATCGCCTGTGCTGTAGCTTCCCTGTCGTCCCGTCCGCAAAGGGGAGTGTCTGAAGAGTTCTCCCCGATGAGTGGAATGAGCCAACGCTGGAACAACGGCTGGTGGCACGTCTCAAAATGCTCAATGTTGCTGAATAGAAAGTTCTAATCTATAAATCCCAATACCCGATTGAGTTTTTCCCTCGTGATGATTAAATTATTGCACAAATTGAGTGCAACGTAGATAATCGAATTTCATGCTAGATCAACAACAACAACTTAGAGAAAGCCACCTGTTCCGTGCGCTCAGTGATGAGCAGATGGAGAGGCTGAGTGCTGCGACCTCCAGTAAGTCACTGTCTGCGGGGGAGCACCTGTTCGAGGCCGGTTCCAGGGCCGACGAATTTTATCTGGTGTCTCAGGGCCAGATGAAGCTCTATCGCCTCTCTCCTGCCGGTCAGGAGAAGGTAATTGAAATCATTCGCCCCGGACAGACCTTTGCCGAGGCATTGATGTTCCGTGACATCCCGGTCTATCCGGTCAATGCACAGGCCCTGTCGAGCGTTGAGCTCTATGCCATCAAAAATAAAGCCTTTATCGATATTCTTCGCGAGTCGGTGGATGTCTGCTTTCATGTGATGGCCGATATTAGCATGCGCTTGAAACACCACCTTAATGAGATCGATGCCCTGACCCTGCAGAATGCCAGCCTGCGCGTGGTCAACTACCTTAGTCACCTGATACCTGCCTGCGACAATGAGGCAGCAGAGATCACTCTGCCGGCGGCAAAGAATATTATCGCCTCCCGCCTTTCGATTACCCCTGAGACCCTGTCACGTATTCTTCATACACTCAGCAGTAAGGGGTTGATCTCGGTCGAGGGGCTCCACATCAAGGTGCATGATGTGGGCAGTCTTCGTGCCTACGGCCACTAGTATCTTTGGCTAGTGGCTGGTACCGGCTTCGTAGTGGGTTTTGTTGTAGACATTGTATTTTCCTGACGGCTTTTTCATAGGCAGTCGCTTCACCTCTTTCAGTGTCTTTGCATCGTAGATCACCAGTGCGCCGTCCATATCCCAAATGCTCAATAGCGCATATTTGCCATCGCGGGTGAACTCGACATGTGCAGCCGTCTTGCCGGGTGCCGGGCGCAGGGTCTTGACGATCTCCAGCGTCTGTTTGTCGATCACATGCACCGCGTCCCTGTCGGGGCCGAAGAAGACATCAACCCAGGCGTAGGGGGAGTTGTTGTGGCTGCGCATGAAAAAGCCGGGACCGAGGGTCTTGATGTTCTTCACGGTCTTCCAGTTGTCCATGTCAATCACCGTCACGCTGCCCTCCTTCAGGTTGGGTGTCGCCATCACGGTGCGCCCCTTGTATTGCCAGGTGATACCGGAACCCAGGTGGGGCATTCCGTCCAGCTCCAGGCTGTTGATTGCCCGACGGACATCGAGTGATACCACTACCCCTTTACCCTCACGCGAGGTGCCCATCAACAGGTCGTAGTCCTGATTGAAAAAGAAGTCATCAATGTGGGTCTCAAGTGAGATGACACGCTTTGGAAACGGCTTCGACTTGACGATATCGCCGCTCACCGGGTTGTAGTCATGCTCCCAACCGGCAAATCCGGCTGGTGGATCATCGTCATAGCTGATCTCCCATACCTCGGGTACATCCTTTAGTGCGGCGACAAAGCTGTTGCGGGGCCTGGCGGTGTAGACGGCGCTGACACGGGAGCTCTGGCCGAGGCGATCCTTAACGTCAATGGTCTTAATCGGTGTCAGGTATTCGGCATCCAGCAGGGTCAGGGTATGCGGCAAGTAGTTGGCTACCATCAGATAGCGCCCATCACCGGAGACGGCGATATTACGGGTATTGATGCCAGCACGTATCTCGGCGACCCATTTGAGGTTGTAGATATCGAATTTGGAGATCCAGCCGTCGCGTGAGGCGAAATAGACAAAACGGCCATCGGGGGAGTATTTGGGCCCACCATGCAGTGCAAAGCGGGTTGGGAATCGACCAATAGGTTCGAACTTGTCGCCATCCAGCAGGGTAAAGTGGTGATCACCTAACTCCACAACCACAAACAGGTTCTGCATATCGGCCTTGAACTGAGGTTTATCGGCAAGCGTCTCCAGACTGTTGTGAATGATGTGACTCTTTTTAACCGCGGCTAAATTCCACTCAGGTACTTCGGCCAGCGGAGTATAGATAAAATCCGCTAGGGCCTGAATTTGTTGTGTGCTGAGTTTGTCGGCAAAGCCCTGCATCTGGGTGGCAATGCGACCGTTGCTAATGACCTCTATAGCCTGTTTTTTCCTGAAACGTTTGAGGTTTTCAGGCAGCAGTGCCGGTCCCATACCTCCCAGACGCCCCTCGCCGTGGCAGACCGCACAGTGTTGCTGGAACAGGATTAAGGCATTCTCTTTGG
>JBFFJV010000299.1:0-3436 GCA_041555695.1 Thiohalomonadaceae bacterium
AGTCCACCTGTGTGGGCATCGGCGGCGATCCGATCCACGGTATGAGCTTCATCGATACCCTCTGTCTGTTCGAGCGCGACCCGCAGACCGAGGGCATCATCATGGTCGGCGAGATCGGTGGCACCGCCGAGGAAGAGGCTGCCGAGTTCATCGCCAAACACATCAGCAAGCCGGTAGTCTCCTACATCGCCGGTGTTACCGCCCCTCCGGGCAAGCGTATGGGCCATGCCGGTGCCATCATTGCCGGTGGTAAGGGTACCGCCGATGAGAAATTTGCCGCGCTGGAGAAGGCGGGCGTCTCGGTGGTCCGCTCCCCGGCAGAGCTGGGTGCGAAAATGGCTGAAGTGCTAGCTGCATCCTAAGCTGTAAGTGTCATCACACCTGTGGTGGCTCAATAATGAATAATGAGTGAGGCTGGAGAGATGGCTTCGACGCTACGCATCGTGATGGCCCAGCTCAATACGCTGGTGGGCGATATTGAGGGCAATGCCGCGCAGGTGATCGCTGCCGCGCGGCGTGCCCGTGATGAGTTCCAGGCCGACGCCATCCTCTTCCCCGAGCTGACCCTCAGCGGTTACCCTCCGGAGGATCTGCTGCTGCGTGGCGGCCTGCACCGTCGCGTGCTGGAGGCACTGGAGCAGGTCAACCGTGAGGTCACCGGCATTGATGTGGTGCTGGGTTATCCGCACGCCGCCAGTGGCGGTCTGTTTAACGCCGCCTCGCTGCTGCGCGACGGCCATACCGTTGCCACCTACCATAAGCATCACCTTCCCAACTACAGTGTGTTTGACGAGAAGCGTTACTTTGCCGAGGGCAGGGAGGCGTGTGTCGTTGAGATTAAGGGGGTGAAGGTGGGGCTGACCATCTGTGAGGATGTATGGCATCCCGGCCCGGTGGCGCTGGCCGCCGAGGCGGGGGCGCAGCTTATCTTCAACCTCAACGCCTCCCCCTTCCATACCGGTAAGGAGCTGGAGCGCGAGGAGGTGATGGAGCAGCGGGTTGAGGATGTGCGCATCCCCATCATCTACGTCAATCAGGTGGGCGGTCAGGATGAGCTGGTGTTTGATGGCCGCTCCTTCGTGATGGATGGTGACGGTCAGGTGCTACAGCGTGCCCCCGCTTTTGAGGAGGGACTCTACCTGGTGGAGCTCGACTTTGACGGTGAGATGGTCACACCGCACCTCGGTGAGATGGCCCCCATCCTTGGCGACGAGGCGGCGGTCTATCAGGCGCTGGTGCTGGGGGTGCGCGACTATATTGAAAAGAATGGTTTTCGTGGTGTGGTGCTGGGGCTCTCCGGCGGTATCGACTCGGCGCTCAGCCTGGCCATCGCAGTGGATGCCATTGGCCCCGAGCGGGTGGAAGCGGTGATGATGCCCTCGCGTTACACCGCAGATATGAGTGTGAGCGATGCCGAAGAGGAGGCGCAAATACTCGGCGTTAATTATCAGGCGCTCACCATTGAGCCGCTGTTTAATGCCTTCCTTACTTCACTTGCTCACGAATTTGAAGGGCTGCCGGTCGATACCACCGAGGAGAACCTGCAGGCGCGTTGTCGTGGTGTGCTGCTGATGGCGATCTCCAACAAGAAGCACAAGATTGTGCTGACCACCGGCAACAAATCGGAGATGGCGGTGGGCTACGCCACCCTCTACGGCGACATGGCCGGTGGTTTCGATGTGCTAAAGGATGTACCGAAGACCCTGGTATTCCGCCTCGCCGAGTACCGCAATACTCTGGGTTACGTGATCCCGCAGCGGGTCATCGACCGACCACCCTCGGCAGAGTTGGCCCCGGATCAGAAGGATAGTGATTCGCTACCCGACTACCCGGTGCTGGATGAGATTCTGGAGCGCTATGTCGAGCGGGATCAGTGCCGTGAGGAGATCATCGCCGCCGGCTTTGATGAGGCAGAAGTGCGCCGGGTGATCCGCCTGGTCGATCTGAATGAGTACAAACGCCGTCAGGCTGCCCCCGGCCCGCGTATTACCCGCCGTGCCTTTGGTCGTGATCGCCGCTACCCCATCACCTCGGGTTTCGGTAAACGCTGATTTCAACGGTACGATTTCCTGTTATTCTTAAAATACTGAACAAGCGATAAGGAACAGAAAAGATGAAGAAGATTGAAGCGATCATCAAACCCTTCAAGCTGGATGATGTGCGTGAGGCGCTCTCTGAGATCGGCGTGGCCGGGATGACCGCCACCGAGGTGAAGGGCTTTGGTCGTCAGAAGGGGCACACTGAGCTTTATCGCGGTGCCGAGTATGTGGTTGATTTTCTACCCAAGGTGAAGATCGAGCTGGTGGTGGCTACCGATATGGTTGAGCAGTGCATTGAGGCGATTGTTGGTGTGGCCCGTACCGGTAAGATCGGCGATGGCAAGATCTTCGTCAGTGAAGTAGAGCGCGTGATCCGCATCCGTACCGGTGAAGAGGGCCCCGAGGCGATTTAGAAGAAGGACTCAGGCTGCAGGAGGCCGGAAGAGAGCAGGTAGCATCATTGCTACCTGTTACCTGTAGTTACAGATGTGTGACCACCTCGTCGAGGTTGCGACGCGGTGTTTGCGCCGGCAACTCCGCCGGATAGCCGACGCAAAGGATGGCGACCGGCTCCAGTCCAGGCTCCAGCTCCAGTGAGCTTTTCAGTTTCTCTTCATCAAAGTGACCGACCCAGGTCGAGCCCAATCCTGCCGCTACGATGGCAAGCTGTGCATAAGAGGCCGCGATGGTGGCATCCTGCAGGGCATAGAGCTTCTCCCCGCGCTCCCCGTATTTGTTTGCCGCCCGTTGTGGGTCGCAACAGAAGATCAGTGAGACCGGGGCCTCGGCGATGAAGGGTTGGTCCATTGCGGCGGCGTTGAGCAAGTCGCGTTTATCCTCATTCTCGATAACATAGATGCGGTAGGACTGGAGATCACCGGCAGAGGGGGCGGCACAGGCCATCTCTAAAATGGCATGGAGTTTTTCTGCCTCTACCGGCAGGTCTTCACGGAAGGTGCGGACCGAATGGCGGTGACGTACCGTTTCAAAGAAATCCCACATCCTGTTTTCCCCTTTGCAGTGTTATGGTTTGTCGAGGTGGCTTATTCTTTCAGTTCGGCCAGGCCGCTGTGCTCTGGATAGTTCAGTTCCAGCACCCGCAGGGCATCGGCGGCCAGGTCATTTAACTCCATCTTGCGGTAGGCCTTGACCATGATCACCAGCGCATCCGGGATGGCGGTGGCCTTTTGATAGTTCTCCAGTACATACTTGGCACGGTTGGCGGCAGCCAGGTAGGTGCCGCGTTTGAGGTAGTAGGCGGCGGCATGCACCTCATGGTATGCCAGAGTATTGCGCAGCTGAGTCATACGCTTGATGGCGTCCGGGGTGTAGCGGCTGTTGGGGAAGCGGTTGACCAGCTCCTTAAAGTAATTGAACGATTCGCGCACCCCGGCGGG
>JBFFJV010000300.1:0-3432 GCA_041555695.1 Thiohalomonadaceae bacterium
CTGCCAATACGGCATTGCCGGCGATGGGATTTGGTCTCTGGCAGGAGATGCTCGCTGCGGGCGAGCAGGTAGCCCCAGGACGACTCGATGAGATTGGCGCCACCCTCGACTTTGATGATGCCATCAACATTCAATACACCTCGGGTACCACCGGCTTTCCCAAGGCGGTGGTACTGACTCATCATAACATCCTCAATAACGCCTGGTTCGCTGCACAGGCTATGCACTTTAGCGAGTGGGACAGGCTGGTGGTTCCTGTTCCTTTTTACCACTGCTTCGGTATGGTACTGGCCAACCTGCTCTGTTTTTCTGTGGGTGCCTGTGTGGTGATAGGCAGTGAGCAGTTTGACGCCGGCGCTGTGCTAAAAGCGGTAGCTCAGGAGCGTTGCACCGCCATCCATGGCGTACCCACGATGTTTATTGCAGAGCTGGAGCACCCAGACTTTTTCCATTACGACCTTTCTAGCCTGCGTACCGGCATTATGGCCGGAGCCCCCTGTGCGCCAGCGCTAATGAAACGGGTGATGGAGCAGATGCACTGTCGTGAAATCCTCATCGGATACGGCCAGACCGAGGCTTCACCCTTGACGCATCTGACCTCTCGTGATGATGACATGGAGCGACGCACCGAGACCGTCGGTAGCAACTTGGCGCATCAGGAGGTGAAGGTGATCGATACCGAGAGCGGGCGGATCGTGCCGTTTGGCCAGACCGGTGAGATCTGTTTTCGTGGCTATCACATTATGCGCGAATACTACGGCCAGCCGGAGAAGAGCGCCGATACTATCGATGAGGCGGGATGGCTCCATTCGGGTGATCTGGGCAGCATGGATGAGAAGGGTTATGTACGCATTACCGGGCGACTGAAAGATATGATCATTCGCGGAGGCGAAAATATCTATCCGCGCGAGATCGAGGACTTTATCTTTACCCACCCGGCGGTGGCCGAGGTTGCGGTATTCGGGATCCCTGATGAGTTCTACGGAGAGGAGGTGATGGCGTGGGTAAAACTCCATGCCGGTGAGACATTAACAGAAGAATCGTTACGAGATTTCTGTCAGGGAAGTATTGCCCACTTTAAGATTCCGAAAGTCATCTGGTTTGTCGAGGAGTTCCCGATGACTGTTACAGGAAAATTACAGAAATTCCGTATGCGTGAGGCCGTCATGAAGAAACTAAATGATGACAAAATAGAGCATCAATGAGACGTCTAGTGGGGTAAATGTTATCTGCTTCTATACTGTATAGAAATGGTCAAAAGAAGATGCTCTGGAGATGACGGACAGCGAAGGAAAACTGTGGTTGGAACATGAAGGGGAGGGGCCGCTATTCGCCACGGCGATCCATGCCGGTCACACCCTTCGTGGTGAGTTGCTCCCATTTCTGGCACTTGATGAGCAAGCCCGCCTACGTGAGGAGGATCCCTTTACCGATCGCTGGGTGAAGGTCGTACCGGGCTGGATCGTCGCAACCCGTTCGCGTTTCGAGGTGGACCTGAACCGTGAACGTAACCAGGCTGTCTATAGCGCACCGGAAATGGCGTGGGGACTGCATCTGTGGAAGGCTCCGCTCAGTGATGAAATCATTGAGCACTCGTTGCAGGAGTATGACGACTTCTACAGCGAACTGAAGCTGGTGCTGGATCACGTGGCCGCACACTTTAAACATTTCGTCATATTTGACCTTCATGCCTACAACTACCGCCGGGATGGCCCGGATGCACCACCCGCCGATCCTGCCACACACCCCGAGGTCAATATCGGAACCGGCACCATGGATCGCATGCGCTGCGGTAGAGTTGTCGACCGTTTTATCCACGACCTGCGACAGTTCGACTTTCTCGAACATCATCTCGATGTGCGCGAGAACGTCAAATTTCGCGGACGCGAGCTGGCCCGCTGGATCCACGAACACTACCCCGACTCGGCCTGCGTGTTATCCGTAGAGTTTAAGAAATTCTTTATGGATGAGTGGACTGGCGAGGGGGATGAGCAACTGATTCGTGCGATCCGCGATGCCCTCCAGTCCACCGTCCCCGGTGTGCTTGAGGAAATCATCGCAATGGAGGACGGTTGTGACTAAACAGATCACAAAGGCAATGATTTCCACGATTGGCGAGAGTCTGCGCCGTAATAAACAGGTGCGACGCAACCTGCCGGATGGTAGCCGTCTGCATATCGACCGACAGCTACCGTTTCTCTGTCTCTACCGTCGACCATTTGATCGGGATGATCCGGGCACCGAGAAACTGCTAATGGGCGAGGCGGCCTACCTTCTCGCCACCTCGCAACAACGGCATTTTGCTCCACTGGAACGGCTGGTTGTGGAGATAAGAGAGTGCCAGATCGAGGTCTTTGGTGATTTCTTACTGCTGGAACTGTGGGCCGGCGAAGAGGGGGACGATGAAGCTAGTCCCTTATTTACCATCCATGCCGACCGCCGTGGTGCGCCACAACAGTTGCTGGAGAAGATGGAGAGTGCTCTGCTCAAGGTAGGTATTGCGGGTCACAACCCCTCTGTTGCCATCCGTTATCACCGCTCGGTTCATCCACCAGGCATGAAGGCGTTGCTGCACAATCTTGACCGGCAGGTAACCACCATCGGTCTGGAGGTCAAACCGGTATACCGCGATGCCGGGAGCGGCGAACTCTACCCGTTAGACCTGCGTAAACTTCAACATCAACTGGCAAAGGCGTTAAAACGTAGTTTCTATGCCTTCACCCATTCCCACACTGTACATCGGCCGAAACACTATTATGAACTGGGGCGTCGTGCGATGACGCAGGCGGTGCGGGAGAGTGATCGCCGCCTGGCGGCTATCAGCAATCGCTTTGATCTACTGTTGCATGTGACGCCGGTCAATGTATCGCAGGCGTGGGAAGGGTTCCTGCGTTCGCGTTTTGAACGTCCCCCTGTATTTCTCTACCGGCCTCGCCCCATCGAACCGGCGATGATGAAACGGGAGCTGTTCAGTGTCCCGATTGAGCGTATCGAAGACCCGACGCTGGCGCATATCTTTACGCAAAAACAGAGTGAGCTTGATCGACAGATCACAATGCTTGCTGAACGCAACACACCGAATTTTCTCTATAGCAGTCGCCAGTTATTTGGCGATATTGAAGTGTCATTACTGCAGCAGGCCGAACAGATTCTTCAGCAGGTAACCCCGCAAACGCATGATGAACAGCGTAATGAGATGCTTTCTGTCGAACAGTTTGTCTCACAGGCCCGTGATGAGATCAACTATTACCAGCAGCAGGATAGTTCACTGGCCGCACGGGTAGAACTGCGTGACGACATCACCGGCATACTGGTCTCTAAGGGAAACTTCCTTGTCGGTCGTGATGCCCGTATTCCGGCAGCGCGGGCGACAGCCGCACTGGCCCATGAGGTGGGTACCCATGTACTGACCTATCATAACGGCAGGCAACA
>JBFFJV010000301.1:0-3425 GCA_041555695.1 Thiohalomonadaceae bacterium
GCACCGCCAACGATGCCAAGCATCATGGTGTCTTCCATCATCTCCTCGATGAAGCTCTTAGGTGGCGGCGGAGGCTGCACAGCCCGGGGCTTTTTCTTCTGTACCGGTGTCTTCTGGACAGGTGTCTTCTCTACCTGCTTCCCGGTCTCGACTTTTGTCACTTCTCCAGGCGTGGCCGCCTCGGCTTTTACCTCAGACGGTGCAGCCGTCTCGGCAGGTTTCGCCGCGGCTGTGGCGGTCTCGACCGCAACCGGCTTCTCTTCCGCCACGACTTCTGTGACAGGCTTATCTTCGGCCTTGACTACCAGCTCAGGCTTCTCGGCAATTTTTTGCTCTGCAGGCAACTCAACGCTCTGACCCTGCTGGCGAAGCTGCTGCTGCAGCGTTGCGAGGTCGGCATCCTTCAGGCTGAGAATTTTTTCCATATCCTGAAGCTGGCCTTCCAGTGCCTCCAGGCGCCCCTTCAGGGTCTCATTCTCTTTACGCTGGGCAGCGGAACTCTCCAGCGCCAGCATCAGCTCCTCGCTCACCTGTTCAGAGGGCTTACCCTCAGCGCTACCGCTGGGAGTGGCGCTATCGGCAGCCTTACCTTCAGGTGCGACCAGTTTAAGTTTGGGCTCACTCCTGGTTGCAGCAGCCACACTCGGGGTTGCTTCAATTGCCGAGGCTGCAGCGGGGCGCTGCTTGGCACGGGCTGCAACGCTCTGACGATAGTCCTGCCACGCACGTGTCTGACGTGCCACCTCACGGGCAGCATCTGCCTTACTCATCGCACTCAGCATGGAGGGGTCATCAATACGCAGCACGTAACCACGCTTGAGGCGATTGACGTTGTTGTCGAAGAAGGCGTAGGGGTTGGCTTTGACCAGAGCGGTCATCATCTGCTGAACACTGATATCCTTACTGGGACGTAACTTCTCAGCAATACGCCACAGGGTATCGTTGGCCTTGACCGGACCGTAGACGATGCTGCCAGCTGGCATAGCGGCAGGCTGCATCTCACGGGCTGCCGGTGCCATCGGCGCAGGGGTTGTAGCGGTGTCGGGAGTAACTTCGGCCGCCTGCATTGCAGGGGCATCGGCAGTAGTGGTGCTGGCCGCTGGCGCGACAGTCGGTGCAGGGGTTGTTTGAGCTGCCGCGGCAGGGGCACTTAGCGCGGGTGCTGCTTCACGGTAGCTGCTGGGCGGATCCAGTAACAGGGTGTATTCACGCAGGACGCGTCCTGATTTCCAGTCGACTTCAACCAGAAAGTCAAGGAAGGGCTCGTTTATCGGTTCGCTGGAGCTAACCTTGATGGAGTATTGACCGGAAGCATCCTGGGCCACTTCAAACCTAAGAAACATCAGGATGGCCGGACGTTCCAGGCCAACCCTTGAAAAGGTCTCCTGAGACGCCAGGGAGACGCTAATGGTATCCGCCTCTGCTGAGGTAACCGACAGTAGGTCGATATCCGCCTGTAATCTCTCACTCAGCGCCGAGTGCAGATGAACATCACCCAAACCTAGCGAAAACGCACTCAATGGCGCGATTAATGATAGAGACAGCAGCGATTTGATCAACTTCCGCACCATCTTAACTCCCTTGTCTGTCATATCTGTTTATTATGGTCACAGGCACAAATATTCATTTTGTTCGAGTACTTGAGCTTCAAACTTACCAATGAACTTTAGTTATTGCAACTAACTCTAACTCACATATAGCTTTTTTCCAATATTTCCGCGACCTCGATCACGTTCCTTGCCACCCCGGATCGGACATTATCTGCCACAATCCAGAGCTTTAAATGGGTCGGATCATCACTTTCCTGGCGCAGGCGCCCAACAAAAATATCCTCACTATTGGCGGCGGGTTCCACCGCTGAAGGACTTTCTGCCAGCTTGATACCCGGGGTTTGTGACAGTATGCGCTCTACCTCTGCCAGATTGACTTCGGATGCCAGCTGCAAATGTACGGTCAGCGAATGACCGAAAAAGACCGGTAACCAGACCGCTGAGAGATGAATCGGCAGAGCCTGATCACCAAGAAGATAACGGCTCTCTTCAACGATTCCCTGCTCGATCACCGTGGCACCGCTGCTGTCGATAGCCCCCGCCTGCGGTACTGCATTAAACACCACCTGCTGCGGGAAGACCTCGCTCTTTACATCACGCATGTTGAACAGACTTACCGCCTGAGAGGAGAGTTCGTCCACGCCGGCCTTGCCCATTTCAGAAACTGCCAGCATCGCCGTAACATCAACACGCTGAATCCCCAGCGCATCGTGCAGAGGCTTTAGCACCGATACCAGCTGAGCCGATGCGGCACTTGGAAGTGTTACTAAACCATCACCGCCGGCAGACTCCAGCGCCTGGGGATTAATACGCGGCAACACCACCGGAACACTCTTGTCGTCACGAAAATAACCACTGGTATCAACGACATAACTACCTTCAGCGGCGGCCTTACGTGCAAAACCGGCACTCAACTCACTACTGGCGGCAAAAATAGTCACATCTGCCCGGGAGAAATCAAAGTCGATCACCGGCTGAACGATATACTCCTTGCCCTTATGGCGTACACGCTCCCCCGCCCCCTCGTCACCATCCACAAGGAACAGTTCGGTGGGCTTGAGTGGGCTCTTATCCAGCACAGTGAGAATACTCTCACCGGCCATAGTGGTAGCCCCTACCAGCGCAAGACTAATACCCTCGGCCATAATCGTTTACGACTCCAGCAGGATGCGCAGCATGCGGCGTAGCGGCTCGGCAGCACCCCACAGCAGCTGATCGCCGACGGTAAAGGCGGATAAGTAATCGTTACCCATGGTCAGCTTGCGCATACGGCCCACCGGTACGGTGAGGGTGCCGGTAACGGCAGCCGGGGTCAGCTCGTCCATGGTCACCTGGCGGTCGTTCGGCACTACCTTCACCCAGTCGTTGTGGCTGGCGATGATGTCGTGGATCTCATCGAGCGGTGCATCCTTGGTCATCTTGATGGTCAGCGCCTGGCTGTGGCAGCGCATCGCGCCGATACGCACGCAGAGGCCGTCGATAGGGAGCTGATTGTCGGAGCGACCGAGGATCTTGTTGGTCTCCACCTGCGCCTTCCACTCCTCTTTCGACTGGCCGGAGTCGAGCTGCACATCCAGCCAGGGGATGAGGGAGCCGGCCAGCGGTACGCCCCACTTATCCTTCGGATAGTCGTCAGAGCGCAGGAAGTCGGAGAGCCTCCTGTCGATATCGAGGATCGCGCTGGCCGGGTCATCCACTAGCTCCTTCACCTCGCTGTTGATCGCCCCCATCTGTTTGATCAGCTCGCGCATGTTCTGCGCCCCGGCACCGGAGGCGGCCTGGTAGGTCATTGGAGAGATCCACTCCACCAGCCCCTTTTCAAACAGGCCACCGATCGCCATCAGCATCAGCGAGACGGTGCAGTTGCCGCCGACA
>JBFFJV010000302.1:0-3421 GCA_041555695.1 Thiohalomonadaceae bacterium
CCCACCGGCTATCTCCATGTAGGGGGCGCACGCACTGCGTTATTCTCCTGGCTGCATGCCCGTAAACACGGCGGTCGTTTTGTCTTGCGCATTGAAGACACTGATCTTGAGCGCTCTACTACCGAATCAGTTAATGCGATTCTTGAGGGGATGACCTGGCTGGGGCTGGAGTATGATGAGGGGCCGTTCTACCAGACTCATCGCTTTGAGCGCTATGAAGAGATCATCCAGCAGTTGCTGGCCGATGGCCATGCCTACCGTTGTAACTGTTCCAGAGAGCGCCTGGATGAGCTTCGCGAAGGACAGATGAAGCGTAAGGAGAAGCCGCGTTATGACTCTCGCTGTCGCTCACAGAGTGTTGACCCTGATGAGCCGCATGTAATTCGCTTCCGTAACCCGGTTGAGGGCAACGTGGTGTTTGATGATCTGGTACGTGGTCGTGTCGCCTTCAATAATAACGAACTGGATGACCTCATCATCAAGCGTACTGACGGCTCTCCTACCTATAACCTCAGTGTGGTGGTGGATGATCTTGATATGGGGATCACCCAGGTGATTCGTGGAGATGACCACCTGAATAACACCCCGCGCCAGATCAATATACTCAAGGCACTGGGTGCTGAGACCCCGCAGTATGCCCATGTGCCGATGATTTTGGGTGATGATGGGGCGCGTCTGTCCAAACGTCACGGTGCGGTTGGGGTGATGCAGTACCGCGATCAGGGGCTGTTGCCGGAGGCACTGCTCAATTACCTGGTGCGCCTCGGCTGGTCGCATGGTGATCAGGAGATCTTCAGCCTGGATGAGATGGTGGAGTACTTTGAGCTGTCGAATGTGAATAAGGCACCTTCGAGCTTTAACACCGAGAAACTGCTCTGGATCAATCAGCACTACATTAAGGAGAGTGACCCGGCGCGGGTGGCACACCTGCTGAGCGTACATATGGGAGAGCTGGATATTGATCCGGCACTGGGGCCGGACTTAGTCGAGGTGGTTAAGGTGCAGCGGGAGCGTGCCAAGACCCTGGTTGAGCTGGCTGAGGTCTCTGCCTTCTACTACAAGGATTTTGATGCCTATAACGAAAAGAGTATGAAGAAGGCGTTTAAAGAGGCCGCCATAGCGCCACTGGAGCGCACCCGTAGCGCTCTCAGTGCGTTGGGAGAGTGGCAGCCTGAGGCGCTGAAACGTGCTCTCGATGAGGTGGTAGCGGAACTGGATATCGGTTTTGGCAAGCTGGGGATGCCGTTGCGTCTGGCCATTACCGGCGGTTCCCCTTCACCGGATCTTGAGGTGACACTGCACCTGGTTGGGCGCGAGGCAAGCATCCGTCGTATCGACAGGGCGCTGGAGACGATTCGCAGCCTTACAGGGCAGGAATAATCCCGCTTAGAGTACAATAATTCGGCCTATACCAGGCCGCAGATAGTCGCGCAATAAAGGTTAAGAGACATGAGCAACGACGATTCGTCGACCCCGACAAACTTTATCCGTCACATCATCGATGAGGACATCTCTGCGGGAAAAAACAGTGGCCGTGTCGCCACGCGTTTTCCACCAGAGCCCAATGGTTACCTGCATATTGGTCATGCCAAGTCGATTTGCCTTAACTTTGGCGTTGCCGAGGATTACCAGGGTAGCTGTAACCTGCGTTTTGACGATACCAACCCGCATAAAGAGAATCAGGAGTTTGTCGAGTCGATTCAGAATGACGTGCGGTGGCTCGGTTTCGACTGGGGGGATCGCCTGTATTACTCCTCCGACTACTTTGAAAAGCTTTATGACCTTGCTGTGGAGCTGATTAAGGCGGGCAAGGCCTATGTCTGCGATCTCAATGCGGAGCAGGTGCGCGAGTATCGCGGTACCCTCAAGGAGCCGGGTAAAGACAGTCCCTACCGCTCACGTAGTCAAGAGGAGAACCTGGATCTCTTCGCCCGTATGCGCGCCGGTGAGTTTGCTGATGGAACCCGGGTATTGCGGGCCAAAATCGACATGGCTTCGCCAAATATGAATATGCGTGACCCGACTCTCTACCGTATTCGCCATGGCGTGGTGCACCACCAGACCGGCACAGAGTGGTGTCTCTATCCGATGTACGACTTCACCCATCCCATTTCGGATGCGCTGGAGGGGATCACCCACTCGCTCTGCACCCTGGAGTTTGCCGACCACCGCCCGTTTTATGACTGGCTGCTGGATAACATCACGATCGACTGCCACCCGCAGCAGATCGAATTCTCGCGCCTCAACCTGCAGTACACGGTGATGAGCAAGCGCAAGCTCACCCAGTTGGTGGAGGAGGGGCTGGTCGAGGGCTGGGATGACCCGCGTATGCCTACCGTGGCCGGGCTGCGTCGCCGTGGCTACACTCCCGCCTCGATCCGTGACTTCTGTGAGCGCATTGGCGTTACCAAGGCCGATAACAGCATTGAGATGGGGGTACTGGAGAACTGCATCCGTGAAGACCTGGACAGTCGCGCCCCTCGTGCCATGGCGGTGCTGCATCCGCTCAAGCTGGTGCTGGAGAACTACCCGGAGGAGGGGGAGGAGCTGCTGGACGCCCCCAACCACCCCAAGGATGAGGCCATGGGCAGCCGTAAGCTGACTTTCTGTCGCGAAATCTATATTGATCGTGATGACTTTATGGAGGTTGCTCCGAATAAGAAGTTCAAGCGTCTGGTCAGCGGTGGTGAGGTCAGGTTGCGTAACGCCTATGTGATCAAGTGTAACGAGGTGATTAAGGATGCACAGGGTGAGATCATCGAGCTGCGCTGTAGCTACGATGAAGATACTCTGGGTAAGAATCCTGAGGGTCGCAAGGTAAAAGGCGTGATCCACTGGGTTTCCGCCCGTCATGGGGTCAAGGCCGAGGTGCGCCTCTATGATCGCCTGTTCAATCACCCCAACCCGGATGGGGACAAGGAGGTCGCCAGCTTTACCAAGCACCTCAACCCCGACTCCCTGCGCACCCTGACGCATTGTTACCTGGAGCCGAGCCTGGAGGGCGCAGGAGAGGGTGCAAGTTACCAGTTTGAGCGTGAGGGATACTTTTGTTTTGACCCGGTGAGTTCAACGGCTGAGCGACCGGTATTTAACCGTGTTGTTACCCTCAGAGACTCGTGGGCGAAGATAGAACAGCAGGGAAGTTAATAAAAATTGGAGATAGAGACGAAAAAAGTATTGATGCCGTCGTCTCTTTTTGTTACATTTTGCGCCGCGTTAGGGAGTGACGCCAAAGAGTGATTTTGGAGCTGTTTTTTTCGTTGTGAATTGCACGGAAATAATTTAGAAAAAACAGAATATTCGGCTTGACACCAGCCGCCAAATCACTAGAATACACGCCTTCTTTGGGGCTATAGCTCAGCTGGGAGAGCGCTTGCATGGCATGCAAGAGGTCCGCGGTTCGATCCCGCGTAGCTCCACC
>JBFFJV010000303.1:0-3418 GCA_041555695.1 Thiohalomonadaceae bacterium
CGTCTCAAACTGTCCCTGACCCAGACGAGAAGAAATCTCTATCAATTTCCTCACGGGAGAGGTAATGGTGTGATTAGCAAACAGCTGCCCCACCGGCACCAGCACTACGGCAATCAATGGCAGCAGCCAAAGTAGCGTATCCTGCATCGCCGCAATACCGAAACTCAGTGTCTCACTGTCCTGTACAAAAGAGAGTGTCGCGCTCCCCTTATCCGCAACATCGTAACGCGTTACCCCTCGCATAAACGACATGCCGCCGCTACTGAACTCATCCCAGTAGAGCTCACCGTGCTCGACGGCCTGTTTAAGTTCTTCTGACAGGAGGGGTGACTCTTCAATATACGGTGAAATATTAGGGGCCCCACCCGCCAACAGCACGGTGTCGCCATAGCGAAGATGTACGCCGGCATCAGCGCGGGATGCGATATTCTCCATAACGCCTTTATCGACCATATAGCCGAGACGGATGATGGAAGCCTCCCCCTCACCCTGCGTGCTGGAGATATCCGCTATCGGAAGATAGAGATCATATAAAAGCGAGCCATCGTCCGAGACATGAAGGTGGGGCCCCCCCATTTCCCGCCCATGCTCGACATCATGCGCATCTTTCAGAAACAACGGTGGACGTAACGTTTGTTCCTGACCTGAGGTGTAGACCATCCTGGCTACACCCTTCTCATACTGGAAATAACCGCTCACCTGACCGACTTCACTCGGCAGGTAGAAAGCGACAGGCTCTCCCTGCCCATCGTAGATGACGGCAATTTCTATATCGGCACTGCCGGCATTGCGCTGCAGGAGGTTCGCCAGCTCCTGTTTTGCCGGGTCAAAGATAAGCGGCTGATAATCGTCTCTATCCTCATAGTTAACAATCAGACCAACGCCAGCAATCACGCTTTCGTCAGACGCAATCGCCCGTCCCACATCACGCAAGCGTCGTTCCATATCATCAAAGGTATGTCGGGCCTGCAGGTGCGCGCCAGAAAGAACCTTGTAGGCGGCCTGCTGTTGCAATATGGCGAGTCGATAAACGAAAAACAGCGCCGCTATTACCAGAGATAAAAACATCATCCCCAGCAACAACGCCGTCATTTTCGTTTTAATACTGCTAAACCATTTCATTTAATCAGCTTTTATTTTTCTATGAGATCCGCACCACAATATCACTTAAAGATTGTGGGTATTTTGTCGACGTTTTCGGAGGTAATCATTACGAATGGGACATCAACATGCTTTTCCACCTTTTCACCTCGAATCAATTTGAGCACTATCTCAGCACCCTGGATGCCTGCAGTAGGGTAGGTAAATGATGCCGTCTGCTTACCTGCCCGTATCGCCTCTTTGGCCTCAGGGATGTAGTCAATGCCAACAATAATGTAATTGGCAGGGTCAAGCCCCGCGCGCTCCATTGCGATACGTGCACCAGCAGCCATACTGTCGCTATGCGCATAGAGCGCATCAAATGCGAGCCCCTTTTGCAACAGCTTATCCATTTCCATGATGGCTTCGTGCCGGCGATAATTCGCTACCGATGTTGCCACCACCTCTATCTCGGGATATTTTTCCAACTCCTGCAGAAATCCACTCTCACGGGCAATCGCGGTTGTCGCGGTTTCAACCCCTTTTAACATCACCACCCGTCCCTTGCCCTGTAGCCGTTGCGCCATCAACTTGGCCGCAGCACGGGCAATGGCATGATCATCGGCACCCGCAAAACTGGTGTATGCGTCATTTAATGTTTTACGAGTCAGCAGTACTACCGGGGTTTCCTTACTTAGCGCCGTAATAACAGGTGTCATCGCACTCTGATCCCTTGGGCTGGTGACCAGGATATCAACCCCCTGTTTGGCGAGGCTTTGCAGGTCGAACAGTTGTCGTAGCGCCTTGCCCTGGGCGTCCGTAAAGATAAAGCGGATAAAAGGATATGGCGCAAGTGCTGCCTTCATCTCATTCACCTGTGCCGCACGCCACTCATTACTCATGGTGTCCTGAGCAAAACCTACGGTATATATCCGTTGCTTCTCCTCTGCAGAGAGGTTAAGAGGGAATAGCATTATGGATAACAATAGAACGACAAATTGCATGGTTTTACCTGATTACAGTTAGCTTGTCATTGTATCGCATCGAGGCGAAAAAATTTGACTCTCCTCAGAGAGCAGTATCCGCACAAAATTTATATATATAAAAACAAGGTGATAATTTATCACTGATTCATCTCTCACATTGCTGGAATCTCCCTTCACAATCTGGGTATTCATGTATGCATTATCAATGATAAGAATAAGATGATGTCAGCTAGCTATTTCACGACTAGCGGCCCCCCCTGGCCGACGATGTTCCCTATTGCCGCACCACAACTGTGTACGGCCGCAGAATAAAAACTGACTCAACGGATAATTAATCACGACGTTTATCAGACAGTCTCCGCTCCAGACCATCCAGTCGAATTTCAATACGCGACAGCGTACTGCTCAATTTATCGATAACAGAGTGCAGTTCCATATCCTTGTGCCGCGCCCGATCAACGTCACGTGCAATAGTGTGCTCTACCCGGCTCACCTCCTGCTCCTTGCGCTCCAGCGAGACCATACGCTCATCCAGACGTGCCAGCGTTCTGCCCAGGCGCTCCATCATGCTGCGAATATCGACATCTTCCTGCTCCAGCTTGGAGACATCGCGTTCGATATCCTGCTCTACCCTGGAGACATCACGACCAATGAAGAATGAGGAGAAGCTGGCGGTCATTAGCGCGAATAGCGCCACCCCCAGCAGGATCAACAGGGAACCAAAGAGCTTGCCGGCGGGTGTCTGCGGCACGATATCGCCATAGCCTACGGTCGTCACCGTCACCCAGGCCCACCAGATACCGTCCCAGGGTGACATTACGGTCGGCTCAATCGCAGCCATCACCAGGCCCGAGAGCATGATCACCATGGCCGCCGTGCCCAGCGCCACACCTATGCTGTTGTGACGCAGCATCGCACGCACTGTCGCGGAGAAGCGCAGGAACAGGCTCAGCAGCAGCAACAGACGCAGACTGCGCAGCATCCCGGCCAGCGGGGTGATATTCCAGATCAACGGCAGACCGCCGGCGATAATCACCAGATTCATCCAGTTGTGGCGCAAATAGGTCAGCCGATCCCTCACCAGGGAGCTGAGTATCGTAGTCTCCAGCACGAACAGTGACCACACCAGCCAGTCCGCTATCCGCCCTACCGTCGGCGCCATCAGCCCCATCAGCTCCATATACCACTGCAGCGGGATCCACAGCGCCAGCAGCAGCATCGGTAGCTCAAAACGCGCCGCCCAGACCCGGGCTCGCGTGCTTTCACCCTCTACCACGCCCCCCATTCCCGCCAATCGCTGCACCCTGCCGCTCTTCATCGCCTTTCCACAAAATATCTAATGATACCTTTAA
>JBFFJV010000304.1:0-3373 GCA_041555695.1 Thiohalomonadaceae bacterium
CAGGCCGGCGTCAAAAAGGTTTTTTGACTGCTCTTCGGCGCTAAGTATGACGTTGCGTTGAAACTCTTCCTGCTGTTCGGTAAGTCCCATAGAGATGAATGATTCTTCAAGCGTATCAACCACGGTTGAGAAAATGCTCGCGCTTAATTGCTGCTGACCCTTGTAGTCACTATCGATGACATTGAGAGCCTTTTCCATTTGACCCACGATCTGAATCAGCTCTTCACGTTGCGCCTTAATCAGCAGGTCAGATTTCAGGGCCTTGATCTTCGAATCGGCAGCCTGGCCAATTAGTGCAATATGGTCGCGGACTCTGCCCGCAAATTCCGGGTTATCCTGTGGCATATTTCGGATGATAATGGTGACGAACGGATAATTGACGGCGGCGCGTTGTCCGCAGTTCACCAGCCTGCCCTTGGTGCGCACATATTCAAACACACTGTCTTCGAGCGGGCTGTCTACACCAGTGGTGCTGTAGTGTAGTTTGTCATTATCAATGATGAACTGTATCGCCACATCAAGCCCAAGGGCCTGGTGCGCCTGAATAATACGTTTGGCCAGTGCTTCGTATGATTTGCAGGTAAAGGTGTTCTGGAAAAAATTGACGACGGTGCTCATCTCACCCATTGATGTCATGATCTCTGATATTGATGAGGCGGCAGCCATGGCATCCTGTCGTGCGATATCCAGTAACTCCTTTCTCTTTAGTGAAGACTTTACCTTGGCCAGGAGCTCATCTGTTTCAAACGGTTTTGTGACATAGTCATCGCCGCCAGCAGTGTAGCCATTTAGCCTGTCCTCCAGCGTTTGATTCGACGATAGAAACATCACGGGGATGTGCTGAAGAGAGGCGACTTCCCTGAGTTTACGGCAGGTCTCAAGTCCATCCATATCCGGCATCATAACGTCTAATAGAATCAGGTCTGGTGGATTGGAGTGTGCCTCATCCAGGCACGCCTGACCCGACTCAAGCAGGATACACTCATAGTCCTGAAGTGCATTTTCCAGCATCAGCCGGTTAAATTCTTCGTCATCCACACAAAGGATTCTGATTTTGTTCGACATCTTTACTCTCGTCAGGTTTTTATCTGCAAACAATGGCATTGTTGTTTAGAGGCACTTTAGCTCCTGGTGTATTGCTCTAGTGCCTGTGTTACAGATTCGAATACATGATCAATTTCATCAATGAGGGCAGAGGCACCTCCCCCTTCCTTAGCTCGACCCATCTGTTCGAGTCGCTGCGACAGCTCGGCCAGTGGCTTGGCCCCGAAGTTCCCGCTGCTACCTTTCAGGGTATGAGCCGAACGGGAAAACAGTTCCCAGTCGCCGTTGTGTAAAGATTCACGCATGTTTGCTATCTGTTTTGGCGCGTCTGTCACATAGGAATCCACGGCCATTTTGATGCCATCCTCCCCGAGCACTTCAATAAGGGTGGCGATGACATCTTGATCAATGGGCGAGTCCTCTACAGGAGATACTGGCGCCGCAGCTTGCGGCTGAGAGACGGGCTCGTTCATGGTCTTATCATCCTCACTCTTTGATAGCCACTGGGATAAGATATTTTGCAGGGCTGACTGTTGTAGGGGCTTGCTGAGATAGTCATCCATCCCCGCGTTAATGCATCGCTCTATATCCTCGGCAAAGGCGTGAGCGGTAAGGGCAACGATGGTGGTGTGCCGGCTGTCCCCTTCATGCTGGCGAATCGCCCGGGTTGCCTCGTGACCGTTCATTACCGGCATCTGAACGTCCATGAGGATAAGGTCGTAATGTGCAGCCTTTGCCATCTCCAGTGCCTGCTGACCATTTTCGGCCTGATCGAGTATGGTTATACCCTGCTTTTCCAGCATACCGCGGGCGATCATGCGATTCACATCGTTATCATCTACCAGCAGTATGCGCTGGTTGAGCCACTGAGCCTGTGCTGCCGATTCTGCCTGTTGGTGTACGGCACCTGTGGTGCCGCACAGACGCAGTAGCTGGTTATGCAGGGTACGGCGGCGTAGCGGTTTTCGCAGGACAGCATCAAGGTTGCTGACCTTTTCGGGCTGCTTCGACAGTTTTTCTGCCTCGGAGGAGTGGAGTACCAGTTTGGTTGTGGCAAAGCGCGGCTGCTGGCGAATGTGTGCGGCTACGGTCAGGCCATCCATGCCGTGCATTTTGTGATCCAGCAGGATCAAATTATAGGCCTCACCACGCTCCGCTGCCCGATCCAGGGCCTGTAACGCCTCATCACCGCTGTTTACACAGTCAGCGCGCATGCCCCACTGCTGGGTGAAACGCTCAAGGATCATTCTGTTGAGTGCGACATCATCGACAATCAGTACCCGCTTCTGTTGCAGTACCGAGTCGCACACAGTCTGCTCTGTCACCTGTGAGTGGTTGAGCCGGGCGGTAAACCAGAAGGTACTGCCGACGTCGGGTTGTGAATCGATGCCGATCTCACCGCCCATCAGGCCGACCAGGCGTTTGCTCAACGAGAGTCCCAGGCCGGTGCCGCCGAAGCGGCGGGTCATCGTTCCGTCCGCCTGCTCAAAGGCGTTAAAGATGCGCTGCTGTGCCTCTTTGGCAATGCCTATTCCGGTGTCGACTATCTCGAAGCGCAGTGTGATCTCGCTCTCATCGGCCTGCTGCACTGTCACTTTCACCGAGACCGAACCGTGTTCGGTAAACTTGATGGCATTGCCCGTGAGGTTGGTGAGCACCTGCCACAGGCGTACCCGATCACCCTTAACCCACTCCGGCACATCGGTATCAATGCCCCAGTTGAGTTCCAGCCCCTTGCCCTGAGCATTGGCGGCATAGAGGTCGGCGAGGTCTTCCAGCGCTTCGGTCAGGTCAAAGTCGACACTCTCCAGTTCGATGTTTCCTGATTCGAACTTGGAGAGATCGAGGATATCGTTAATGAGGGTTAACAGGTGCTCGCTGGAACGGTGTGCTGCCTCGACATATTCGTACTGCGACTCGTTGAGCGGGGTGTCGCGCAACAGCTCAATGGTACCGAGCATGCCGTTCATGGGGGTGCGGATCTCGTGACTCATATTGGCCAGAAATTCGCTTTTCATTTTGTTGGCCTGTTCGGCCTGCTCTTTGGCCTTGAGTAGCTCTCTCTCAGACTCCCTGCGCAGGCTGATGTCCTGAAATACGGTCACCGAACCCATATCTTTACCCCCCTCGGTCAGCGGAACAGAGATCATGGAGACCGGGAACAGACTGCCATCCTTGCGGGTGAAGGACTCATCCTCTGAGGTGAATTTCTCACCGTGGGCAATACTGATGTGGGCCGGACACTCATGTTGTGGCAAGTGTGAGCCATCTTCGCGCTGGAAGTGGATTTTGTCATGAATGTTTTGACCCAGCAGCTCCTCCTTGCTCC